>VFHG01000156.1 GCA_009392075.1 SAR202 cluster bacterium | reverse complement strand
CCTGGGTACCCGCTCCCAGATCGTTTTGGTGCTCTGCCCCGAACACGCCAACGAGATCGCCGGGTCGGGCCTTTCCAAGGCCGACGTCCGGGAGTACATCTACGCCAACGCCCGAATGCCCATCCACCAACTCAAAGACCTGGCCCACTACGGCAACCGGGTCTGGCCCAACTGGATCGACCAAACAAACCCCAACACTCTGGTCCCAATCTGCGCATCGCCAGACGATATCGTGGTAGTCGTGGCCGGCGGGGGAGGTCGCCACTCAGCCTGGATGTCCGGCTGGGTAACGCGGGTGTGCTCGGAGGAGATATGGAGGGCGGGGTAATTCGGAGTTAGCTCGAACTGGGCAGGTCCTTGGCAGGCATGAAACGCAGCAATAAAGGCGTTTGGTTAGACAACGGGTTTTAACCCATTTTGTTGATGTACTTTCTCAACTCACCCTCCCCCATTTGACACCACCCCCACCATTCCGCGATGATACCTCCGCTCTCACGATGACAAGAATTAGACGCTGAGGAGGCGCTTTCCTATGGTTAAGGCCGCCGTACTGTACGAACAAAAGAACTCTTTGATTATTGAAGACTTGGATCTGGACGACCCCAAAGCCGGGGAGGTCCTGGTCAAGGTCGGCGCAGCCGGCATCTGCCGCAGCGACCGCCACTATATGCACGGCGACGCCCCCACCGCTCTTCCTATAGTCTTAGGCCATGAAGGCGCAGGCACCGTCGAAGCTGTCGGCCCCGGCGTGACCTCGGTCCGGCCCGGACAGCAGGTCATCCTTTCGTTCGTCTCTTCTTGCGGCCGCTGTAAGAGCTGCATCACCGGCAACTCCCAGCTGTGCGACGCGCACGCCGCCGCTGGCGCCTTCATGTTCGATGGCACCACGCGTCTGCACAAAGGCGACACTCGAGTCCATCACTTTGGCAAGACCGCCTTATTCGCCGAGCACACGGTCGTCCCGGAGGCCGCCGTGGTGCCCATCGAATCCAACATCGGCATGGATGTAGCTGCCCTCATCGGCTGCTGCGTCCCCACCGGCGTCGGTGCCGTGACCTCCAGCGCCAACGTCCAGCCCGGCAGCACCGTGGCCGTCATCGGCTGCGGCGGCGTGGGCCTGAACGTGATCATGGGCGCGGCCCTGGTTAACGCCAGCAAGATCATCGCCGTGGACATCAGCGAAGCCCAGCTCGAGTTCGCCCTGAAGTTCGGCGCGACCCACACGGTCAACGCCTCGGACAAGGACCCGGTTGCCCAGGTCAGGGAGCTGACCGACGGCAAGGGCGCCGACTATACCTTCGAGGTCTTCGGCTCGGCCGACACCACCAAGGCCGCCTACGACATGGCCGGCAAGAAGGGCGTCGTGACCATCGTCGGCATCGCCCCGGTGGGCGCTGAGGCCGGCATCAACGCGGTGGACATGGTCCGTAACGAAAAGACCATGCGTGGCACCTACTACGGCTCCACCCACGCCAGCGTGGATATGCCGAAGCTGGTGGACATGTACCTGGCCGGCAAACTGAACCTGGACGACCTAGTGGTCCGCCATTATTCCTTGGACCAGATCAACGAGGCTTACGGCGATATGGACAAGGGCGAGATTGGCCGCGGCGTCATAATGTACGGGTAGGCTTTCAGCAGTCAGCTTTCGGGTTTTCAACAGACAAAGTTCCCTTATTCAGGGGGCTTTGTTTTTTATGGGCTTGGGGAAATTGAGTACTTGGACGCGCCACTATTGCCTGCCGCAACTGCCATCCTGAGAGAAGCGAAGGATCTGCCATACTCGACCCCACCGGCCGAACCTTTGCGCAGCCACCCTTCTTGCTTTGAGCCAATCGGCAGATTCTTCGCCACTGCGGCTGGCTCAGAATGACAATATTGATTGTACTGTCACTCCGAGGCGCTCCCATTTCGGGGCACCACCTTCTTGGGAGCTCTGTCATTCCGAGCGGGGCGAGGAATCTCAGCGATTGGTATAGCCAACTGCGGTCCGGAAGAACGGTAGCTGGTTTGCGGTTGGGAAATAACAATCTCATAGAGGGGTATCGGGCGATTATGGACAGGCCTGCCGCCCCAGTATTAGTATGCATCCATCATGCCCAGCGAACTGATGCAAAGACAGATCGATCGTCTCCTTAATGAAGCCGAAGAGGCGATTGCCAGCCAGGACTGGCCGGCTGTAGGGGACCGCGCCAGGTCCGTGCTATCGATTGCTAGAGCAATTAAAATAGCTGATAAATTACATCGCCGACCATTGTGGAAAACCGGAGATTCGCGCCCGCTTCTGGACCATTCCAATGGTCTGGAAGGCTCTTACTGCCGAGTGATCTTCGGAAAGAACATAGGACAGAGGAAAAATTGGACGACCTGACAATAAAACTTGTGGAGACTGAGGCCGAGATGGAGGGCGCATTAGGCGTGCGGTTCCGGGTGTTCGTGGGCGAACAACAGGTACCCATGGAAGATGAGCTGGACGAGACCGATGCCACAGCCACCCACGCCATCGTTATATCTAACCGCGAGGGGCACGATGATAAAGTGGTGGCCACTGGCAGAGTATTCTACCGCGACGAAGACAGCGCGGCCCGCATCGGCCGCATGGCCGTCGACATCGAATTCCGACGCCAGGGAATCGGGGGCCGTCTACTGCAATTTCTGGAAGATGAGGCCACCGCTCAGGGCGTAACAACTTATATCCTAAACGCCCAGGTGTACGTCAAAGATTTCTACTCCGCCCACGGTTACGTCGAGCGCGGGGAAAAATTCCTGGAAGCGGACATAGTCCACGTCCTGATGCGCAAGGAAGCGGTCAGCTAATTCCCTATTAGCTGACCGCTGAAAGAAATGCCCTTAAGCTGCTAGCTTACCTAGCTCGAGGTTCTGGACGTCCATCTTTGCGATGTGGTCGCCCGGCTGGGTCCCTAAAGATTTGAATCCGTCAGAGTTGCGGAACTCGTCTTCTTTGACGGGGATGTCGGCGCCCTCGGGGAACCGGCGGACCCAGATGAATTGGTTATGGTCCATGTTGACCCAAGTGGCCACCACCGGCATTCCAACAGCATCATGGGCCGGCTTAATCCCGGTCTCGAACAATTTGATCCAAGAGTCCATCATTCCCTTATTGATGGTGTAGCTGCGCATCTGGTCAACCATGTTTTCTCTCCTAAAATTAGCTGATAGGTATCTAGGCTGCCTTGGCGGTCTCAAGCACTTCTTCCACCAGCTTAACGTCCATCCTTGCGATGTGGTTGGTGGGTTTGTCGCCCAGGGCTTTTCGTCCCGGTGAAGCGAAGTAGGCCTTCTCTTTCTCCGGAATCTCTTCCGCGGTCTCAAAGGTCCGCACCCAGATGAAGTCGGTGCGGTCTGCGTTGACATAGGTGGCCACGATGGGGATCCCCAGGCTCACGTGTACAGGCCGAATCTCCTTGTCGAAAAGCTCCAACCAAGATTCCATCATTCCCTTATTGATGGTGTAAGTACGTATCTGTGCAACCATGTTTCACCTCCGGTAACTTTTAGCTGTCGGCTTTCAGCCGTCAGCATTTTTAGGGCTGATTCAGGTCCCAGTATTCTTAGAGTACCCATCTTTTATTCCAGAATTGAGCGGTTTACGAAGGGCTGACACCTGTTAGCTGACAGCATATTGATTTATCGCGTCTTCGCTGAACTTCAGGCCCAAGCCAGGCTTGTCGGGCACTTCCAGACACCCATCGACGAACTTGGGAGTCTCCTCAAACAGCTTCAACGTCCAGGGCATGTACTCGACCGTAAGGCCGTTGGGGATCGCGCCCATGAGCTGGATGTGAATCTCAGGGACCAGATGACTCACCACCGGCAGGTTGAACGCCTCGGCCATGCCCGCCACCTTACGCCACTCAGTGATGCCTCCCACCCGCAGTAGATCGATCATCACGATGTCTATAGAGCGGTTTTCGATAAGCTGCCGGAATGGGTTGATTCCATATACGTACTCCCCCGCGGCGATGGGCGTGTTCAGGGCGTCGGCCACCCGGGCCAGACCTTGGTAATCGTCATGGGCGACCACATCCTCCAGCCAGAACAGGTTGTATTCCTCCACCCGGCTACCGATGGTGATGGCCTGGTTCACATTCCAGAGTTGGTTGATGTCGCACATAATGTCGATGTCATCGCCGACGGCCTCCCGCAGCGTGCGCATGCGCAGGACCTCTTTTGCCGGGGTGTCTTCCGCGCCCATTTGCGACTTCATCTGCTTGAACCCTTTCTGGACCAGCGCCGGGCCGATCTCGGCCATCTGTTCCAGGTTCATGGGGCGCATCAACGCGCCGCTGGCGTAGGTGGGCACCCGCTTACGGTAGCCACCCAAAAGAGAGCAAACCGACTGATCCAACGCCTTACCCTTGATGTCCCACAGAGCCATGTCCACCGCGGCCATCGCCAGGGTCAGGATTCCACCAGGCCCGGAGCCAGTGGTCTTCTCGCGCAGACCCTGCATCACGGCCTCGATCTCCATGGGGTCTTGGTCTTCCGCCAGACCGCAGAGAGCATCCACCGCCGATTTCAACGCCGGGGCCAGAGGGCTCAGTCCCAAGGCGGGGGCGAAGGTCAGCCCGATGCCTTCGATCCCCTCGTCAGTCATCATTTTTACGGTCACGAAGGCGCGCATGCCCCCAGACTTCGGCTGCACGTCCACCAATTGTTCGTCGGCCGGGGCGTGTAGTACCTGAACTTGCGATTTGGTAATCTTCATGTTGGTCCTTATCAACGGGCCTTTCCGATACCTGAGAGGCCGATTCTAACACAATCTAGCTTCAATTTTGGCCGATCTGCGAAAGAAGTATTGACCGCGGTTGCCGGCTGGCATAACATACCCAACAAGCTTATGTATTAAAGCCGGATTAGTATTCCGGAATTAGTATAGAAGCCGCCGGCAAAATCTCGAGAAGCTTAATAGGGCAAGAAAAGGTAGAATGACCAGCATAAAACTAGAACCCAAGAAAACGGCGATGCAGACCGAGGCGTACTGGGAGAACCTGGTGAAGCGCAGTCTGTGCCGGTTCCTGCTACTGGCCCAACTGGCCAAGGGCCCTGTGCACGGCTACGGCATCAACCAGGCCATCAAGGAAGCGTGCCAAGGTTGCTGCGAACCCACCGAGGCCATGGTCTACTCGACCATGAAGGAGCTCCAAGACGGCGGCTACGTTGACTGCCGCATGGAAGAGCACCAGGGGCGGCAACGCCGGGTGTGCTGGCTGACCGACTCCGGCGAAGAGGCTTTCAGGGCCGCCGCCCGAGTCTGGCAGCGGATGGTACCCACCGTTGAGGACTGCATCAAACAAGCCCTTCCAACAGGCAAATAGATAACCGTCAAAAAGCACATCAGGGGAGGACAAAATGTCCACTGAACAAGACCAGATAAAAGAATTAGTTCGAGAACGCTACGGTGCCCGGGCGGAGCGGGTGATTAGCCTAACCCCGGCCGAACTCGAGAATACCGAGTCCGACGGCTGCGGCTGTTCCACCGACGGCGACTGCTGTGGTGTTGAGGACCTTGACCACGCTATGCTGCTATACAACGAAGGCCAGCTAAGCGGGCTCCCGATAGAGTCGATTGCGGCCTCAGCGGGTTGTGGCAACCCCACGGCCCTAGCGGGCCTGCAACCCGGTGAACGGGTACTGGACCTGGGCTCAGGGGGCGGCATCGACTGCTTCCTTGCTTCCCAGCAGGTCGGCGCCACAGGCAAGGTGACCGGGCTGGACATGACCCCCGCCATGCTGGAACTGGCCCGTGCCAACAAGGCCAAGCTAGGCATAGAGAACGTAGACTTCGTGCAGGGGGAGATGGAAAAGATGCCCATCCCCGACTCCAGCGTAGACGTGATCATCTCCAACTGCGTGGTCTGCCTCTCTCCCGACAAGGACGCTGTGTTCAGCGAAAGCTTCCGTGTCCTGTCTCCCGGCGGCCGCATCCACCTTTCCGACGTGATGGCCTTAACCGACAAAGGCCCTAGCGTCTCATCGCCCGAGGACTGGGTGTCCTGCACGGCAGGCGCCGAGCATGTGGACGTATACCGCGACCGGCTGGTCCGCGCCGGCTTCACGGACATCGAGTTCGCCAGCGAGCAGGCGGACTACATGAACGACCGGTCCGAGCGGCCCGCCACCAACACCGCCGGATACAAAGTAGTAGCCCACAAACCCGCCTAGGGCCTCCTGAAAGATTGGGACCAGGCAAAGAAAAGTCGGGGTCTCTGTTGAGACCCCGACTTTTTTATTTAGCGATAACCGATTTCCGTAGGCGCGGGTTTTGACCCGCTATTCCCCTCGCAAACCCTGTTTCTGCTAACAGAAAACTCCAATTTGGGCGTCTTCTTAGTACGGGGTCCGCGGAGTATAAGATCGTAGCCCCTGTTACGGCGGGTTAAAAACCCGCACCTATGTATACAGAACGACGACTGGAACCTACCCGAACGGTATCCGCTTGAAACCTTCGGCGTAGGCCATGCCTATTTTTTTGCCAGTGTCGATGCGCCCTTGGCGGAACCATTCCCCCACGTTCTCTTGGTCTACCTGCGATTTGTGGGCCTTCAGGGCTTTCTCGGCGGTGTCCATGTAGGCTTCCACGTCAACAAATTGGTCTGAGTTGTCGCCGCCGCCAGCCACCCACACTTCCCGAACATTGTGGGGTTCCAGGCCCTCGTCAAGCAGTTCGGGAAAGGTCAACCGGTCTCGGGCTGTGGGGAATATTGCTGACAATGCCGCCTCTCCGGCCGCAAGATGGTCCGGGTGGCTCACGTAATAGCCTCTCTCGATATCTCTCCCAGGACTACCAACGATCACCACATCTGGTTTATAGCGGCGTATCTCCCGGGCTATGTCTTTACGCAGTTCCAAAGTTGCCTCTAGATAAGAATCTGGGTAGCCTAAGAAAACCACATCTTGCAGTCCCAAGACGTTCCCTGCGTCCCGCTGCTCTTTCTCTCTTATCTTCACCAGCTTTTCGCTGGTCATCTCCGGGTCTGAACTGCCTTTGCTGCCGTCGGTGCAAAGGACATAAACTACATCCCAGCCCTCCGCACACCACTTGGCCACCGTCCCGGAGCAGCTCCACTCAGCATCGTCCGGGTGGGCCATGATAACCATCCCTCTACGGAATGGCTCTTCATTCTCCGCCATGGAAATATTCCTCCCAATACGTCAGCCGAAATCCATCTGAATTGCTTATTTCAGGCTCAAAATTCAGTGTATCATAGCCCAAGGTTAGACCGGAGATATTCCAGGAGAAAGCCCCATGCCCACCCTCTGGGCCCAGACGTCGGAATACGGCAACATATCAGTTGGCGACGACTTACCGATACTGGTCAAGTTCGAGTTCCGCCCGCCGGTGCAGGAAGGGGCTGGAACTCCCCAAGAGGACCCAGTTGGCCCGGAAAAACTGACTGCGTTCGTCAAAGAACTGCTGCTCAAAGCCTTTCCGCCGGATAACGTCAACAACGACAGCACGACCATTGGAACGGAGAGCGTAATTGAGTTCCTGCCCGGAGACACGGTCAGCGTTTGCGGACGGGTTGTCGGTAAGTCGAATGAGGGTGGAAGACTGACAGTGAAGTGCCAGGTGACCGTCGAGTCGCAGGAGGGCACGCTACTGGCCAACGCCACCGCTGTCGTCAGTTTCTAGTGCGACCGGTCCGTTGGTTTCTTCGGCGTCTCCGGGCGGAGGGGCGCGGAGGGTTCGTCTCTTCCTTTTCCCCGGAATTTGAGTCAGATGGATCTTCTTTTTCGGCCATCTGCTTCCGGTAGGCCGTCCATTGCACCTGTGTGATTATCGTCAGGAGTACCCCAGGCACGTAAAAAGTCATGATCGGTTGGTAAACTCCGTCGTTCAACCACCTGACCCCCAAGATCCCGAACACAAAGATGAACGCCCAAGCCACCCCACCAAACATCACATTCGTGTTCCATGGCGACCGGATGGCCAATAGCGCTCCCGACGGCCAGAAGATGAACATGGGAATCATGAACTCCGGCCGGTAGTACCAGGGCCTGGGGTATGACGGTCCTTGGTCTTCCTCTTCTTCCATCTAGTCCTCGACTCAACTGCCAAATCATTCTAGCACCTGGTTTTTGAATCGCAGAACGGTAGGATTGCAAGCTATCGGTTAGCCCAATTTCAATCCTATTGACACCCATTGCCACCATCACGATAATTACTTGAATTCTAGGCTCGTATCATGTGATTTGTAGGCTCCGGGACACCAGCCTATCCGCCCCGGGGAAAAGGAGCACCTTGGCCACCGTTAAGTATTCCTTAGAAGAGTTCACTCAAGACATGGAATCCCTGCTCAAGAGCCAACCCGGTGAACAGCAGATTTTCGACAAAGGTTCTGCTTCGCTTGAGCGGCTGGTCAGCAACCCCGATTCCATACCTTTGGAATTCCGGCTTCCCCTAGGCGCCGGCCCCCGCCCCAACCACGCCTCGCGCATGCTCTATCAGGGCGAGAGTGGACTGCAAGTCACCGCAGTCGTCTGGGGCGCCGGCGACCACCTTGGCCCCCATGACCACCGGACCTGGGGCATGATTGGGATACTGGAAAACGGCATCACTGAAACCAGGTACCGCCGCGTGGACGACCACGACGTGGATGGCTACGCCAGGCTGGAGAAAGAACGCGCCGCCACGTTCAAGCCCGGTGAGATTACCCTGCTGGTTCCCGATGAAGACGAGATTCACCAGATGGACAATCACACCGACCGGCCAACCGTGGAGATTCACGTATACGGCAACGACCTCCGGTCATTAGACCGCAACAGCTTCAACCTGGAGACCGGCAAGATAACCATGTTCCGCACCAAGAAGTGGGACAACTGTTAACTGTTAATGGACAACGGGTATATGACAGGTTATCAGATGCGCGCCAGACACCTCGTCTGGCGTTTCTTATGGATTGGCGGATGCAAAACCCCAAGTCACAAAAGTAATACCAGAGGAGAAACTCAATGGCTACGACACGACAAGACGGCGCGATTCCCGACTTTCTACGCATGGACGACGCGATTGGCTCGGACCCCGCCAACGCCAACAAGACCGGCAATTGGCACGGCTGGCCGACCAAAGACCTAAGCCCGGTCCACCTTATGGACGACGAGGGCCGCGTTGTACGCATCCGCACCCCGGTGATGGACCTGGAAGGCCTGATCACCCCCACCGACCTGCACTACACCGTGCAGCACTTCGATGTCCCACCGGTGGTGGCGACAGACCAATGGGAGTTGAAGATTCACGGCGAGGTCAAGAACGAGCTAACGTTGAACTTCGATCAGCTTAGGCGCTTCGCCGGCCGCAGCGTCCGTACGGTCATGGAATGTTCCGGCAGCGATGCGACTTTCTTTGAGTATTTCAAGGACGAGGGCCCCAAGCCTTCCCGCACTCAAGAGTGCATGATTCTCAGCGCCAGTGAATGGACCGGTGTCCCGCTAGCCGCCGTACTGAACGCCGCTGGTCTCTCGGACAAGTCCCTTTACGTGCGCGCTGTCGGCAATGACGAGGGAGTGCCCGCCACCGCCGCCGAGGGGACCAAGCCCTTCTACTACGACAAGGGCCTCCCAATGCAGAAAGCCCTCCATCCCGACACCATCTTGGCCTGGGCGCAGAACGGACAACTCCTTGAGCACCTCCACGGCGCGCCCGTCCGGCTGCTAGTGCCTGGCTGGTCGGGGAACTGGTCGGTAAAATGGATCACGGACCTGGAGATACTGGACCACATGCCTGAGTGCTGGTATCACTACGAGTTCTATTACTACGGTGACTCGCCAGAAGACCCCAACAAGGAACTCATCACCACACTGGGCGTCAAGTCCATCGTGACCCAGCCGAACGATGACACCGAAGAGATGACCCGGGGCGTACACATGGTGCGCGGCTACGCCTGGAGCGGCGCCGGCGCAATATCCGAGGTAGACGTTAGCGTTGACGGCGGAAACACCTGGCACTCAGCCCATATCGAACAACCACGCGACCGGTTCATGTGGGTGCGCTGGTCCTACAGGTGGGACGCAGGCAAAGCGGGCAAGTACAACATTATGTCCCGAGCCACCGACGAGGTGGGCAGGGTTCAGTCCCGCGACCCCCGGTACAACAACATGCGAAAGAATTTCAGTGCCATAGTTGGCTACCCGGTAACTGTTAAGTAGCGAGCGGCTCGTTTAATAAACGGATACCCGGTGACTGTTAAGTAACCAGCGGCAGAACGAACTAAACCCGGAGGAACCCATGCCGATAATCGACCATGCAGATGTCCGACTAGCCCCAACCATGGAGCGGGTGCGGGAGCGGTATCTGGTATCTAAAGACCAGGGTGCGGTATCATTGACCGTGAAAGAAGTAGAGATATCTCCAGGTTATGAGGGCCGGATGCACACACATCCAGTAGATGTCTCCATCCAGGTATTGACCGGCGCCATCCAGGTGATTCTGGGTGACGAGATCCGGACGGTGCGGGCAGGCACCACCTTGTTGGCCCCGCCGGGCCTGCCTCACAAACTGATCCATCACCTCTGGACGCCGGCATTGCTGCTGATCACATATCCGGCGGCCGACCTAGAAACGGAACACCTGGAATAGCCGCCTTTCAGCTTAGCGGAAATCACGAAAACATTTTGAGGAGGAGCCCAAATGGCCCTGCCACAGATTGGCACCAAAGCAGAACCGCAGATAATCCCGACGAACGCCGGCCTTCGGACCTGGGCCGTGCCCCCGCAGGGCTTGCAAGAAAACATCGTACCCAACGACCTTTTCTACATCCGGAACCACTGGAAGGACAGCCCTGAGATTGATATCAACACCTTTGAACTGAAGATAGACGGAGAAGTTGAGCGGACCGTCACACTATCGTTTGAAGACCTCAAAAAGTTGCCCCAAAAGCGCTTCCAAGTAACCTTCGAATGCTGCGGCAACAGCCCGGTGCCCGATTATTACACCAAGGCTTTGCGCATCAGCTCTGTGATGGAGCAGATCAAGGGTCACGGCATCATGGGCAACGCGGAATGGGCCGGAGTCTCCCTCAAGGACGTACTGGAACTGGCTGGAGTCAAGGACTCAGCGGTCGAAGTGATGTTCGAAGGCGCCGATCACGGTGCCGACGAAGTAGTGAGCGACCCCGCGGAGGTGACCTACGAGCGCAGCCTGCCCATGGCCAAAGCCCTGCACGAGGACACCATCTTGGCCTATGAAATGAACGGAGAGCCGTTGCCCAAGGACCACGGGTTTCCGCTGCGTCTCCTAGTCTCTGGATGGTACGGCATGAACTCCGTCAAGTGGCTGGTCGGCATCCACGTCTTGGACCATGAGTTCAAAGGCTTCTACATGACCGAGCGGTACATGACCATGAACGAGCCCGGCAGCCCAGAGCCGTACCGCTATTACAATAAGCTTCAGGTGAAATCCATCATCACCAACCCGGTCCCCGGCGAGACCATTCCCACCAGTGGTTATAACTTGGCCGGCGCCGCCTGGTCCGGCGAAGAGGACATCGAAGAAGTTGAGATCAGCACCGATGGCGGAGAGACCTGGAACCCGGTCCAGAAACTCCACGACCGGGTAGGCTACTCCTGGTACCGGTGGGAACACAACTGGACCCCGCCCGCCGAGGGTAAATATACCCTCATGTGCCGGGCCACCAACGTGCTGGGAGTCACCCAGCCGATGGAATTCCCGAATCCCTGGGACGGCCGGGGCTACGGCAACAACATGGTCTTCCCGTTTGAGGTGGAAGTCCGGGACTAAGTCCGGCGGCTTTAGTCCATAGGAACCATTCTTTGGGGGAATCGTTCAACCGAAGCAGATCACAATTTGAGCACAACAAGACACATACCAGTCCCGCTTACGTTCTCCGTGGTTCTGGCCATAGTCATCGCCCTGATCATATTCTTCGGGGCCTGGGCGGTGTCGGCTGACACCGCCCAACGCACTCTGGCTTTCGGGCTGCCGGGCACAAGCCCGACCCTGAGCGGCAACAATCTCCAGGACCAGAACGCCAGGCCATACCAAGTAGCCCGCCTAGACGGCCAGGAATCGGCCAGCGACACTTGGTGGGGCGGCGCTTTCTTAAGGGCTTGCCCTCTACACTAGGCTTGAGTCAACCCCGGCGATCAACAAATAAACCAAAAGGACGAAAGGAGGCCGACCGAATCGACCGGCCTCCTTTAAACTGAACCACTACCATGGCGGTCACCACCACCCCTACCTCTGCAATCTCGCGCTCCCCAAAGGGCATCCACCGGGCTTGGATCATATTGGCCATCTTGGCTGTGGCCCAGATAGTCGGCCAGTCCATCAGCATGGCGGCTGGGATTATGGTCGCGCCGCTGAACGACCCGGACGGCGGTTTCGGCTGGAACATGGGCCTGATCGGCGCTGCTCTGGCAACCTATTATCTGTGCGGAGCATTGGTAGCCCCGATAACCGGTATGCTAGGCGACCGGTACGGCGCCAGGCCGATGATGTTCGCTTGCGGCATTCTGTATGCCGTCAGCATGGTTTTGATTGGAACTGTGACCGAACTCTGGCAGTTCTTCCTGTACTTCGGAGTCCTCCTTTCGGTCACCCAATCACTGGCAATGGTCCCCATATTGGCCTCTGTCAACGGGTGGTTTAAACAGCGGTTGGGCCTGGCCACAGGGCTCCTCTGGGCCTCAGGTGGTGTTGGAGCGGCTGCGGTCGCGCCGGGGATAGCGGGCCTTCTGGACGCCTTCGGTTGGCAGGCCACATTCACCGTCATCGGATTGGGCGGCGGCGGAACACTTGCTGTTTTAACATTCTTCTTCCATTCCAAACCGGCTGATCTGAACACGACTGCATTCGGTTCCAGTGCAGGCGACCCGCCTGAGATATTCCGGGGCAAAGAGATCGAGCGCTTGCGGCTTAAGGTCTTCAACAAAGCCATGCGCCGCACCCGGGCATTCTGGAACCTGCCCACGATCCACGGCCTGGGCTGCGCCGGGCACGGCATCGTTTTGATCTATTCGATTCCTTTGGCCATCGAGCAGGGAGTCAGCCTCGGAGCCGCATCGTTCATCCTGGCTCTGATCTCGGTATTCAGCATCGTGGGCCGGTTCATCGCTCCGATCTTAGCCGAGCGCATGGGCGCAAAACCAGTCATGATGACGGCCTTGTTCGTCCAGGGAATCACGGTCCTGGTGTTGTTCTGGGCCCATGATGCCTATGCCTTCTATCTGTTTGCCATATTGTTTGGGTTGGGATTCGGGGGCGAGATGTCAGCGTACCTGGTGGTCAACCGCCAATATTTCGGCTCAGGCCCATTGGCGACTCTTTATGGGTTCGAGATGATGGGCGCACTTACCGGCCATGCTGCCGCCACGGTGTTGGGCGGGCTGGCTATCTATGCCACCGGCTCGTTCAATCCAGCGCTCGCCATGTCCATGTTCTTCAGCTTCACCGGGGCGTTGGTAATCTACAGCATGGAGTCCGGCAAAACGATACTGATACCAGACTGGGAGAGCGGACTGCCTTCCGAGGCCAGGACCACCCAGCAAATCGCGGAGCAAGCCACGCGGGCGGCGCTCATAGAGCAGATGGACTCGGACTAACCGGCGAACCACGTCAATCGGGAAGTAATTTAGGGGGTACGCGGCATGACTGAACTGATCGATTTGACCCTAACGCTGGGCAGCGAACGTGTAAGTCTTGTGCCCGGGCTCGTCGGCGTGGAGACCGAGTCCATCCAGACTCACGCCACCCACGCCCGCTCTAACCAGAAACTGTGCCTGGCAACCCATATCGGTACCCACGTTGATGCCCCTTTCCATTTCGTGGATGGCGCCACCACCATCGAAGACATGCCGCTGGAGAAATACTCCGGCCCGGCCCTTTTGTTGGACCTCCGTACCGTAGCCAAGGGGCAGTCGCCGTTGTCAGTCTCCGAGCTTACCGACGCCGGCGCCAACCTCGAATCGGTAAAGGGCAAGATAGCCATTCTGTTCACCGGCTGGGCGGAGATCGAGTCCGGTGGGCCGCGTTTCTATGGCCACGGCCCCTATCTCAGCACCGATGGCGCCGCCTACTTGGCCGAGTGCGACGCCAACGCCGTGGCCGTCGATTTTCCCATCGACAAGCACCCGGACTCGCCACAATCCACCATCAAAGACTTCCCAGTCCACCGGCTGTTGCTGGGACAGAATATCCCGCTCATCGAGAACCTGATCAACCTGGATAAGTTGATTGGCAAGGAATTTGAGCTCTGGGCCCTGCCTCTCAAACTCAAGGGGGGAGACGGCGCCGCCACCAGGGCGGTGGCCCGTATCCTTTAGCCGGGTCCCGATATGGACGCTCAACCCATCCTGCTGGCCACCGGAAACGGCGACAAACAGCGCGCCTTTCAGTCTCTGCTGGATGGCCTCCGATTCAACCCCGTAACCCCCACCGAAGCCGGGGTCGCTGCATCGCCCGATGAAGATGGTGACAACCACCGCCTCATCGCCGAAGAGAAAGCCATCGCCTGGTCCGCGGCCGGCGCCATGCTCGCCATCGCCTCCGACGGTGGATTGGTCATACCTGCATTGGGCCCGGCCTGGGAGAGCCGTCACACACGAAGGTTCCCCGGCCCGGATGTAGACGACTCCCAGCGGGTAGACCGTTTGTTAGAACTCATGGAGCCCTTCAACGGAACAGACAGAAACGCCTCCTGGGCCGAGGCGCTGGCCATCGCCTATAAAGGGCGGCTTTTAGCTTCCTGGGAGCTTCTTGGGGCTGTCGGGGAGATAGTCCGGGTCCGCCAACCCGGTCCGGTGCCTGAATTCTGGGCCTTCACCGTTTGGAACTTCCCTAAGTACGGGAAGACCTACAAGGAACTGACTCCAGATGAACTGGAATCCCTGAACGACCACTGGACCCGTCTGGGCCAGCTGGTCCGGCGGTTCCTCCAGTCCGTGTTCGTTCCTCCGTTGGACTAACCCTTCTGTGCCGGTAACAGTGGTGCGCCCAACACCTTTGGGATACAATATTTTACCGTGCCTGACCAGACCCAGACTCAATCTCCCGAAAGACGGTGACCCCATTGACGACCACTGAGTACAAAGCTCCCGAGTCCATCGAAGAAGTACAGAACCTGCTCCGCGATCAGGTCTACATCTCCGATCGGGCCCTGGCAGTTCCCATATTCCTGGCTATGAAGCTGCAACGGCCTCTGTTCCTGGAGGGGGAGGCCGGGGTCGGCAAGACCGAGATCGCCCGCGCCCTGGCCGCCGGACTGGGCACCAAGCTGATACGCCTGCAATGCTATGAAGGACTGGACGTCAACCAGGCAGTTTACGAGTGGAACCACACTCGCCAGGTCTTGGAGATTCGCCTGATGGAGGCGGCAGGTGACATCGACCGGGAAGCCGCCAACGCCGACCTATTCAGCGAGAACTTTCTCATCAAACGACCCTTACTCCAGGCCATCGATGAGGCCGAAGAGAGACCGCCGGTCCTCCTGATCGACGAACTTGACCGCTCAGATGAAGAATTTGAGGGCTTCCTCCTAGAACTTCTCGCCGACTACCAGATAACCATCCCTGAATTGGGTACCTTCAAGGCGGCCCATCCGCCCATCGTAATCATCACCTCCAACCGGACCCGGGAGATCCACGACGCCCTTAAGCGGCGCTGCCTTTATTACTGGGTGGACTACCCCGACTACCAGAAGGAACTCCAGATCATCAGCGCCAGGATCCCCGACGCACCCCGCAAGCTGGCTGAGCAAGTGACGGCGTTCATTCAGGAGATGCGGGAGACCGAGCTTTTCAAGATTCCCGGCGTTTCTGAGACTTTGGACTGGCTGTCGGCGCTGCTGGCTTTAAACCAGACCGAACTTGACCCGTCGGTGATTGACGATACCCTGGGCATGATGCTCAAGTACCAGGACGATATTGAGTCGGTCAAAGGCGAGCCGGTGCGGGCCATGTTGGAACGCTCCAAGAACCGCGGCCCACGCCGTGGCGGCCGCCGCCGCGGATAATCATGTCTGGCCCAATACCAATCCTTCCCAACGACGCTGGCCCTGACGGCCATATCCTACATAGCCTGACGCTGTTCGGAGAGATGCTGCGCCGGGTGGGACTGGAGATCGGTTCCGGCAACATGCTGGACCTGGTTCGCGCCACCGACCATGTGTCCATCGGCAAACGAGGGGAGTTCTTCCAGGCGGCTCGCAGCATCCTGGTGCACCGTAAGCAGGACCTTCCCATCTTCGACGAGGCTTTCCAGGTGTTCTGGCGCAAGCCTTCCGACCGCACCACCACCATGGACCTGCGCTCCCTGGGCGAACAGAAGCGCTTCCGTAAACCGCAGGTAAGCTCCGGCGGTGACGATGAGCCCGAAGGCGCCGGAACGATGGTAGGCGACCCGGACGACGACTCGGTCCAGAATGTTGACCTGAACCGCACCTACAGCGGGGTAGAGGTCTTCCGGCAGAAGGATTTCTCCGAATTCACGTCCTTGGAGATGGCCGAGGCCCGCCACATGATGGCTGATCTAACCTGGGACCTGGGCCAACGGCGGACCCGCCGGTTGACTCCGGGTAAAAGCGGTCCGCTGGACATGCGCCGGACCATGCGGCGAAGCCTGAAATACGGCGGAGAATTCCTTGATCTGGCCTATCGATCGCGCAAACAAAAGTCCCGCTCTTTGGTGCTCATCTGCGACGTTAGCGGCTCCATGGAGCGTTACACACGTATGCTTCTTCAGTTCATACACACCATCGCCGGGGGGTTCGACCAACTTGAGGCATTCCTGTTCGCCACCCGCCTCACTCGCATCACTAGGAACTTGAAGTACCGGAGCATCGACCAGTCCATCGACGAGGTCTCAAAAGCAGTACCGGACTGGGCCGGCGGCACTCGTATCGGCGACGCGGTTAAGACCTTCAACTACCAATGGCTGCGCCGGGTGTTACGGGGCCAGGCCGTTGTGCTGATCATCTCCGACGGCTGGGACCGGGGCGACCCTGAACTTCTGGCGCGGGAGACATCGCGCCTGCAGCGGAGCTGCCATCGGCTGGTCTGGCTGAACCCGCTATTGGGATCACCCAGCTATCAGCCCTTAACCCAGGGAATGAAAGCAGCCCTGCCCTACGTGGACGATTTCCTTCCGGTACATAACTTGAATAGCCTGGAATCTTTGGCCCAACATCTGAGCAGCCTTGGACCGGAGCGCAACCTAGGACAAGCTTACCGCCCGCCTACCGCAGAGGAACCGGAGCCGGAGCCCGTTGCTCCGGTGAACCGACCGATCGACCGTCTAAACCTGCCATCGTTCCAGCACCCCGAATGGGGTAAGCGGCGCCTGCCTAAGGGCTAAAAAACCTTGGTTGTGCTGTCTGCAATAACAACACCGCGCCAAACGACAATCCTGCAAGCACCCCTCCGGCCATCGCGTCCAGGATAAAATGGTTCCCGGTGAGTGTGATGGCGAAGAACGTCAGGACTGGATACAGCAGGCCGAGATAACGGCCACAACCAGGGAAAGACCGCCAGAACAGCACCCCTAGGATCACAGTCCAACTGAAATGAAGGCTGGGCATGGCGGCGGAGATGTTGTAATAAGAAGCCATACTCTCGCTGCCGTAGAACTTGGGACCTAGCTCTTGAATCGAATCCGATAGTTCCACGTTGGGTATGGCGAAGGGCGAGGCCACCGGGAAGATCATGAAGGTGAGCAACGCCCCCGACAGGTTGATGAACACCACAGTCCGGTAGAAGTTGTAATCCCGGCGGTTTTTGATGAACAGGATGAAGGCCACGGTGAGAATTACCGGCCAGTAAGTGATGATGTACACCCAGTTCATAGCCGCTACCATGGCTTCAACATTCTCCAAGGCCCACGATTGCCAACCCGGCTCCCAGAGGAACCCCAAGTCCCGCTGCAGGGAGACCACCTTTTCACCGTTGACCAAGCCCACGGACCGGGTATCAGAGTGGACCAAACCCCTGGTCACCAGATAAACGACATAGGCGCCGACGTACAGGGAACATTCACCAAGAGCGGCGCGGTGGTCCCAAATGATGGCAATCA
>VFHG01000155.1 GCA_009392075.1 SAR202 cluster bacterium | reverse complement strand
GGACTGGGCTAGGACCTTGATCAGGGCCTGGAAGCAGGGGATCTGATATTTCTCAGGGCATCGTTCCGCCAACCTCACGGCTTCGTCCAGATGCTCTGCTACGTTCTCGAACACGCCGCCCTCCAACCACCGCCAGCGGACTATTGATATCCGATTGAGATATTCCGCCAAGATTTCGATCCGACGGATGTTGTCGATGAGTAATGCCTTTGCCCAGTATATCGCCGTAGATATCCCGCTTCAATTATTTATGACCCCCCAAATGGCCATAAATAAGAGACCCGACCTTCCACCGAAGATCGGGCCTTGATCCTAAACATTGCCTAATCGACAATACATTTATGCTGGATAGGTCAGCCCTGGTAGACATTCAGGGATTGCCGAAGCTGCTCGGAGGTGATGTTTCCGCCGCTGATTGTTATAGCTACCTTTTTGCTCTTTACCTTTTCCGGATACCGAACGGCGCCCGCCAAAGCAGTGGCCCCGGCGCCTTCCGCCAGCGTGTGGGCCTTGTCGACCAGGAGGCCAATGGCCCGGTGGATATCGTCGTCGCTCACCAGCAGAAAGTCGTCCAGCAGCCCGCTCATGATCTCTTGGGGCAATTCGTAGCCGGACCTAGTGGCAATCCCCTCGGCGACGGTATTCATATCCGATTCGACGATCTCCCCCTGCTTCCAAGACAGGTAGCCGGCCGGCGCTTGTTCCGACTGTACCGCCAGCACCTCTATAGAAGGGTCGATTCCCTTGGCAACGATGATGGCCCCGGACACCCCGGACCCGCCTCCCATCGGAAGCATCAACACCTCTACGTCAGGCAGGTCTTCAAGGGTCTCGAGGGCCTGGGTACCCACGCCGGCAATGATGGATGGGTCGTTCACTGGGTGCACGTACCGGTATCCTTCCTCTTTGGCCAGGCTTTCACAGTGCAGCCGGGCCGAATCGAAGTCAGGTCCGTGAAAGATGATCTCTGCCCCCAGGGCTCTCATGGCCGCCACCTTGTTGGGGTTGGCGTCTTCTGGGAGTCCAATCATGGCCTTCACGCCAAACAGCTTGCAGGCGCTGGCTATCGACTGGCCATGGTTGCCGGAGGACGCGGTGATCACCCCAAGTTTTTTCTCTTCTTCCGTAAGGCTGAAGAGCAGGTTGATGCCGCCCCGTCCCTTGAAGGCGCCCAGAGGCAGGTACTCCTCATGCTTCAAGTACACTTCTGCTTCCAAGTATTCACTGAGTCCTGAGGAATAATGTAACGGTGTACGGGCTATATGCGGGGCAATGGTTTTCTTCGCCCGGTAAACGTCCCGAAGCGTGGGAGCCTCCATATCATGCCGCCTTTTTAATGGGATCTTCTCTTGAAAGCACTATCCAGCTTATGGGCCGGATATGAACGTGTCAACGATTCTCTTGCCTAATGGCTCTCTCGGCAGCCCTCTTGCCAGCCCCAGAAACTAGCCTAGATCCGGTCTTCGTTCCGGATGGTCTTGATTCGGTGGTAGATGAACCAGGCCACGGCCAAGGCTATTATGCCTGCAATGGGGAAGTCGAAGGGACGCATGACCTGCCGCATGTCCTCCCAGTTCTCCCCAAGCTTGAAGCCGCCATAGGCCAGCCCCAGGCTCCAGGGATAGGACCCGACGAAGGTGTAGAAGCTGAATCTCCAGAAGTTCATTCGGGCGATCCCGGCCGGGACACTGATAAAGGTCCGGACCACCGGCAGCATGCGTGACGCAAAGACAGCCAGCTCGCCGTATTTCCGGAACCATTCTTCGGCCCGGTCCACCTCGTGCTGGGTTATCAACACATATCGTCCGTACTTCTCTAATAAGGTACGTCCGGCCTTGTAGCTGATCCAATATGCCACCCATGACCCCAACAAATTTCCCAGGGCCCCGTAGAAGCCGGCAAGCAATACCATCCAGGCCGAGTCACCCTTGGCCTCGATCAATAGCCACCCAGCTAAGGGCATGATCAGCTCACTGGGAAATGGAATGGCGGCGCTTTCCACGCCCATCAGGAAGACCACCCCGGGCCATCCCATGGCGTCATAGACGTTGGTGATAATCTCCAAGAACCAGTTTTCTATGCCTAACATGTCTCTAAAAGCCTTTAGAGAGGCCCATTATCGGGCCGGAGGCTGCTAAACTTATGTGTGTGTCCAAAGGAATTATGTTCTACTCTTTTCTTATATTAATTTAAATTAAACCTTAAAAAACAATTGACATTAATCAAAAGCGCTGTTATTCTAACGTTAACCCGAAGGCTCGGGTAGCAGTATAAACCAGCACTAATGAAGGATGATACGGAGGAAACCATGGCTAGAAAGACGAAACTGATGCAGCGCGTAGAGAAAGAATTTTCACGGCCCCTTGAACGCCTGTTGCCCGAGAAGGTCAACGAGGTCGGTCTTTCGGCCACTGCCGAGGAACTGGGCGTCAGCAAAGCCACTCTCGGCTACTGGCTGCTTAAATTGGGTATAAATGTACGCCGAGTTGCCTTGGCTCCTGGCGAGACTCTAGAGGTCAAGCGAATCAGCTAACCCCTTATCTCCTTACGTACCTGAAAGCGAAGCGATTGTTGAAAGGGCTCCGCAGTGATCCGCGGGGCCTTTTCTTTTATCTTCCTTACAGGCCTCCCTCTCATCGCCAGATCAACTCAGAAAATACGGTGTCGTCTAGGCCCGTTTAAGACCGTCTTTCTGTATCCACCTGTTCCAGAGACCGTCCTAGCCCCGAATCGGCCCGCAAACCGGCTCTGTCCCTATCCTTGGAAGATATCCTCGGGCAAAAACGCCGATACCGTCACATTGGGCAAGTCCACGACGTTACTGATCTTGAGGTCCACCGCCACGCTGCAGATGACGTAAGCCTGTTCCTTGGTCCAACCGCGTTCTTGGAGCAGATCGATCATCTGGACCAAAGCGTTCCGGGCCGCCAGCGTCAGGTCCTCGCCCTCCTGGGTGCCGTCCTCCCGGATCGGCATCCCCATGGTGGCGATGAAGTTCCGGGGCACCGCCCATTCCGGCGCAATGAAATAACCAGGGTGGGCGAACCGGGGAAAGATTATGTTATTCCGGGCTGCCTCTCCCTTCTGTAGATGGAATTTGACCACCGCCGTGGCCCCCATCTCAATGGCCGTGATGCAACATTCCGAGTCCCCTTGGGCAAAATGACCGTCGCCGGCGGAATAGAGCGCGCCCGGCACGTTCACCGGTATCAGTAACCGGGATCCCTTGGTCAGTTGCTTTGCGTCCACGTTGCCGCAGTTCTCCCGGGGCGGGATGGTGCGGAGTCCTTCGGTGGCGATGACGCCTTCAGGGACTGCGTCTTCCGCATCGGGGGGAAAGGCTATTCCACCGCGCCGGACCAGGTCGGCCTCGCGCTCGGTCCACTTCTCTAATTGGGCTCTAGACGGCGCGATCCCGGCGGTTCCCATGAAAGAGCCATTGGGTATCCTCACGCCTGGCAACTCCTTGGATGTCGCCCAACCGTCCTTCATCTCCCAGTGGGCCACGAAGGGGTCTGGAAACAGGTCGCGTAGGAACCCAGCGCCGGGCCGGTTGCGGGTCCAGCCGTAGGACTGGGGGATGATATCGACGTACTCTATCTCTAATAGGTCGCCTGGCTCGGCCCCTGTTATGTAAACCGGTCCGGTCAGCGGGTGTCCCACCTTTCCAGCGAACCCGTCGAAGTCGTCGACCGTCACGTTGGCGTTCATCTGACCGTCGGATGCGTCCCTGGTCTCCAGCGAAACTTCTTCGCCGGTATCAACTTCTAATATCGGCGTGATATCAGGGTGCCACCGGTTGTGGCCCTTACCCGGGTCGTCCTTCAGACGCTTGCTCCGGTCAATCTCAACGCTTTTCATCGAATCTCCAAACGCGCTATCAGCCGTCAGATTCCAGAGGCTGAACACTGACTACTGATAGCTGATAGCTTTAAATCGACCAATCATCGGGGGTGTTGGGAGTGGCCATGGGCTTGATCATGATCTCCACCAATGCGGCCTGGCCGTTCTTGGTAGCGGTGATGGCCCGTTGCAGGGCCGGACCAACCTCAGCCGGGTCTTCCACCCGCTCTGAGTAGGCGCCTAGGCCCTTGGCCACCAGGCTCCAGTCACCGGTGAGCTTGGCCATATCCGGCGGCGGACCGCTGGGGCTGTCCATGCCCATCAGGCCTCCGCCCGTGCCCTCGTTGTTTACGACTATCGTGAGCGTGGATATGCCCATTCGCACGGCGGTTTCCAGCTCCATTCCAACCATTCCAAAGGAAGCGTCACCCAGCAGGTGGACCACCAAATCGTCGGGTCGGCCCAGCTTGGCGCCGATGGCCCCGCCCAGTGACCAGCCCATGGCGGCCATTCCGCCCATGCCCAGGTAGCTGCGGGGTTTTGTGGCCTCCCAGAAGGGCGACATGTAGCCGCGGCTGCCGCCGGCGTCGTGGAGGGCGATGGTCTTGTCGGGGTCGATGAGTTTGGCCAGTTCATGGACCACACGGTAGCCGTTGGTGGGCGACGATGTGTCGTTGACGACATCGGCCCATTCGCTGGCTTGCTTGTCCTTAGCCTGCTTGATCTCGGCCACCACTTCCTCTTTAAGGCCGCCTTTGCCCGGTCCGACTCGCTCTTTCACCGCCTCCAGAATCGCGCTAAGCGCCAGCTTGGCGTCAGCCAGTATGGGCACATCGGCTTGGTACTGCTTATTCAGGTCATGCTCGTCGGCATTCACATGAATCAGGCTCACGCCCTCAGGTATGGGGCGTCCATCGGTGCCGTTGGGCAGCCGGTAGGAGTTGCCCACTGCCAATACCACGTCGGCCTTCCGGTTCATGTGCATCGCGGCCCCGCTGGCGTAGCGGCTGCGGGGATAGCAACCCATGCCCATGGAGAGAGGATGATTTTCGGGAAAGACGCCCTTGGCCACCAAAGTGGTAGCCACCGGCATCGACAGCAATTCAGCCAGTTCTTTAGCCTCGTCCCAGGCCTCGGCGGATAAAACTCCGCCGCCCAGGTTCAAGACCGGCATCTCGGCGTTGACCAGCAGATCGGCAGCCTGGGCTACTTCATCAGGGTTGGGGGCGGACTTCCGTCCGGAGCCGACAGGTTCGTATTCCAGTGAACCGTCAGGCACTTCAGTCATCAGGACATCCTGAGGCATCTCCAGCACGACTGGGCCGGGCGAGCCCGAGCGCAGGGCAGTGAAGGCGCGCCGCATGATGGACGGTATGTCTTCCGGCTTGGCCATGGTGCCCCGCCACTTGACCAGGGTGTCAAAGATGTCGGCAGAGACCTCTTGCTGCACCTCTTTGCCCAGTTGGGCCAGCGGGACCTGTCCCATCAATAGGAGGACCGGTATGTTGTCGGCAAATGCGCCGGCAATGCCGGTCAGGGTGTTGGTGGCGCCTGGGCCGGTGCCGGTCATCGCCACGCCAACCTTGCCGGTGGCGCGGGCGTAACCGTCGGCGATCTCCACGCCCAGTCTTTCATTCCTAGCGGCAAAAACCTTGATGGTTTCTGAGTTTCTGAGGCCGGTCCAAAGGGGGTTGAGGCCGCCTCCCTGAAACCCGGCGATGTACTCCACTCCCTCTTTTTCTAGGGCGCGAACGATGGCATCGGCAGCACGCATGATTCTTCTCTCTATCTGATCGGTTCGGGCCGTTTGGTTCGTCGGCCCGCTGAGGTTACCCAAGGAAAAAATCGTGCCTGGGCCGCCTCAGGTTGGAGGGATGATACGCCCGCGCCCTACGTGGGTCAACCGGCGCAACGGAGTTTCGTAGGATACCCAATCGCAAGCGCAAGCCAGGCGTATTGAAGATTTCTTGACCACAATATGGGCGAAGGGTATCATCCCCACACGAATTGCCGGGCGCGATTGCCCAAACCCTAAGCCCTTCATTTAACAAACCCAAGGATTAAAAAATGCCATCAGCCAGTGAGATGATCGTCCAGACTCTAGAGGAAGCCGGTATCGAATACGTCTTCGGCATCCCCGGAGGCGGCACCGGGCAGATCTTCCAGATCCTTGAGACCAAACAGGACCGTATCAAGACGATCTTGGTGCGCCACGAACAGGTAGCCGCCATCATGGCCGACGCCTACGGACGCGCCGCCGGGAAACCGGCAGCAATCATGGGCCAGGGACTGTTCATGGGCTCCAACGCGACCTTCGGCATCATGGAGGCCATGCTCAGCAGTTCCCCAATGCTGGTGATCACCGACACCTCCGACGGCGGCGCGGCCCAGCGTCCCGCCAACCAGTCGGGCGCCGGAGAATACGGCAGCATCGACCTCCAGTCCATATTTAAGTCGATGACCAAATACACGACATTAGCCACCAGCCCCAAAGAAGCTGTTCTAGGCACGCAGATGGCCATTAAACACGCGGTCAGCGGCCGCCCCGGCCCCACTACCGTGCTGATGCGCTCGGCGGCCATCGGTGGGCAGGTGGACGTGGAGTCCCCGCCCTTTGTCCACAACGCCGCCGGGTTCCTGAACACCGCCAAGCCGGCCAGCGCGCCGGTGGACATCCAGCGGGCGATTCAGATACTGAGCGAGTCCCGCAAGCCGGTGATCATCGCCGGCAACGGAGTGCATGTTGCCCGAGCCCACACCCAACTACAGGAACTGGCCGAGAAATGGGGCATTCCCGTCGCTACCAGTTACAAGGGCAAGAGCGCCATCTCCGAAGACCACCCGCTGGCCTTAGGCATGGTCGGCACTTACGGCCAGGAAACGGCCAACAAGGCGGTGGGCGATGCCGACACCGTTCTCGTTATTGGCGCGCTTCTGCGCTCCCAGGAAACCGTCGGCGAGCGTCCCGACATCTTCAATCCCGTTCGCCAGCGCATCATCCAGATCGACATCGACGAGCGCAACGCCGCTTGGTCTTTCCCGGTGGAATTAGGCCTGATCGGAGACGCCAAAGCCATCCTGGAACAATTGGTCGAGGCATCAAAAACCACTGCTCCAGACAACTCCGGACGGAAAGAATGGACTGACAGCATGCCTGGCCGCCGCGACACTGGGGGCTACCACGACTATCCGGACATGCACGAAGACAGCTCGCCGGTGAAGCCCCAGCGGCTCATCGCCCAACTGCAGGCGACCATGGGCCCGTCCACCATCTATACGTTGGACGCCGGCAACAACCGCACCTGGATGGCCCACCTCTACCGGGCGCAGCAGGCAAACACCTTCTACAGCCCCGGCGGCACCGCAGGCATGGGTTGGGCGTTGCCTGCCGCGGTGGGCCTGAAGCTGGTCTACCCCGACCAGCCAGTCGTAGCGGTGACCGGTGATGGCGGTTACATGATGACCGTGAACGCCATCTCGACGGCCGTGCAATATGACCTGCCCATCATCTGTGTGGTGTTCAACAACAACTCGCTAGGCATGGTCAACGACCACCAACCTGAGGGCCACAAGATCGCCTCCGAGTTCTATCCGACCAACAACGCAACCGTGGCCGAGGGCATGGGCGCCTGGGGGACCCAGATCAACGACTCCAAGGACCTGCCCGACGCCCTGCGCGTTGCCCAAGCCTCCGGTAGACCGGCGGTGATCGACGTCCTGATAGATCCGGGCCCCAGCCCCGACGACTGGCGGGCCGGCGCCTGGCGGGCCGGCCAAACTTAGACTTGCGGAGGCGTCAATCATGGCAGACATGCTGAAAGATAAGATCGCGCTGGTCACCGGCGCCGGTTCCGGGATCGGCCGGGCCACGTCGCTGGTACTGGCCCGCGAAGGGGCCACAATCGCCGTTTCAGACATAGATGCCAACGGCGGCGAGGAGACTCTGAGCCTGATTAAAGACATGGGCGGAGACGGCATGTTCGTCCACGCCGATGTCTCCAGGCCCGCCGACGTGGAAGCGATGGTTGATGCCGTGGTTGCGGCCTACGGACGCCTGGACTGCGCCTACAACAATGCCGGCATCGAGGGCTATTGGGGCGGGCGTCTACACGAATACCCCGAGGTCACCTTCGACCGCCTGATGGACATTAATGTCAAAGGCGTTTGGCTCTGTCTGAAATACGAGATTCCCCAGTTGCTCAAGCAGGGTGGCGGGGCCATCGTGAACACCGCTTCGGCTGCCGGACTGGTGGGTTCCCGGCGGTTGTCAGTCTATTCGGCCAGCAAGCATGCAGTCATCGGCCTGACCAAGTCGGCGGCCCTGGAATACGCCGCCGACGGCATCCGGGTGAACGCTGTCTGTCCTGGGATCATCGACACGCCCATGATGGACCGGCTTGTGGAGGGCCGGGACGATTACGCCGCCGCCATCCCAACCCGCCAACCCATCGGCCGCAAAGGCACCCCCGACGAGATCGCTGAAGCAGTAGCCTGGCTCTGTTCAGACTCCGCCTCCCTAGTCACTGGCCTAGCCATGGCGGTTGATGGGGCTTTTACGGCGCAATAGTCAGGTTCACCAGGCAGTGGCACTCTTGCCTCCTGGGAGCATGTTGGCCGGCAATAGAGGATAACCTCGCATAATCTCGCCAATTTGGTCTGCTCGCCTCTTTCGTATGGGTCGTTAGTAGCAACCATAGCGGCTGTTGCTGTGCCTTAAACTGTAGGGGCGGGTTGGAAACCCGTCCCAGCTGTATACCAGCCAACTCCCCCGACCAACAAATCCATTGCCATAGCACGATTTCCACATCCCTACTTGGTTTACCCGGAGCAGGGCAGGTTGGAAACCTGCCCCTACGCCACCACCTAACCGTGCTGGCTTGGGTGCTGATTACAACTTTCCCACGCCTACATCGTTGGACTCACTATATAGCCGGTGATAGTATAGGCGGAGATTCATTCTCAGCCTGAATCACCGAAATTCTCCGGCTCGTTGGCTTTGGGTCGGACCTACCCCTGGATAGGACCCGGAGGCCCCTTTGGCGGACTTACTGCAAATAATGGATCTGGCCGACTCAAGCCAGGTGCAACTTTCCTATATCAGTGGCGCCGGTGACGAGACCGCGCCACCGGCCGGCTTCTCCCTACCCTTAACTGACTCAGAATCAGCAGAGATACGCTGGTACCTCAGCGAATACCCGGAAAACACCTTTGGCGAGGCCAAAACCCGCGCCGCGAAGGTCGAGTCAGCACTAAAAGACTTGGGCCTGCTGTTGTTCCAAGCCGTGTTTGGCTCGAGTGAGGAAGCCCGGTCCCTCTTGGAAAAGGCCGCCGGGATAGAGCAACCCCAACTCGCCATCGTCTCAAACCGGGCCGAGTTCCTGGGTCTGCCTTGGGAGCTGATGAACAACGGCGGCGAAACCTACCTGGCCTCCCAGTTAGCGGGGGTGTCGCGGCGGCTGTCTCCCGGACCAATGGTACCCTTCGCCGGGGAATTACCCACTGACCAACTGAACGTCCTGTTGCTGCTGCCACCGTCCGGAACAGGGTCGGGCAGCATCGCAACCGAAGCTCTGACCGCGCTGGAGTCGCTGGCCGCGTCGGCAGAGCTAGACTGTCTGCGACCTTCGTCTCACGAAAAACTCCAAGAACAATTGGCCAGCCGCCCAGGGCACTACCACCTGGTCCACCTGGACGGTTTCGCCATCGATAGCCAGGGCATCAGCATGGAAGACGGCTCCGGCGGAGCGACAACCGTCGACGCCTCCGTGTTGGCCGAAACACTGAAAGATGCCCAGACTCCGGTGGTGTTGATCAACGCCTCAGCTTCCTCCGCATTGAACGATGTTATGTCATTCGCCGCCGGGCTGGCCGAGAATGGCGTCCCCCAGGTAGTCATCACGCCCCTTCCCATCGCGGGTGCAGGCCGGGTGCTGTTCTGCGAAAACTTCTTCAAGGGCCTCAGCGACGGCGCCCCGGTCGCCAAGACCGTCGCCACCATCCGCAAAGCCATGATGGACCACCCCCAGCGTCCGTCCGCCACCGGGCCTCTAGTGTCTTGGGATTGGACCCTGTCCATGGTGTTTGAATCCCGCGAATACGCACCGGAAGCAATAACCGTTGAGGAATCAGACGCGCCGGTACCCGGCATGCCCCAACCGGAGGAAGAGACCACGGGCAACGACCTGCCCCGCGGCGGTCCCTACGGGCTGATCGGCCGCCATGCCGAGATGTTGGAGCTGGAACGGCAGCTCCGGCAATCGCCCGTGGTGCTGCTGTCCGGAGACGTGGGCAGCGGCAAATCGGAATTGGCCCTGGGCCTGGCATCGTGGCTGCGAAAGACCGGCGGACGCTCAGGAGGCGTTTTTTATGCGGCCTTCGAGGTTGGCGCCGGGCTGGAACGGGTGCTTCACGAGATTGGCACATCCCTGGCTGGGTTGGACTTCGGCGACCTGCGTAACGACGACCGCCGCAACTGGGTGATTGAATATCTAAGAGACAACCCTGCATTGCTGGTCTTCGACAGCCTTCAAAACCTTGCCGGATTCCCCGCCGGTTCACCGGGCCTATTGGACGATGCCGAGATGGCCGATCTGGATTCCTTCATCAAAGAAGTGTCCGAAGGCGGCAAATCCTGGACTCTATTGGTCAGCCGCCGGCAATCAGAATCATGGCTCACCGTGCCACATGGCAGCTACCGTCTGGGCGGGCTCACCGGTTCAGACCGCATCGTTTTGGGCACCCGGCTCTTGGAAGAGGCCGGCGCAGATCCCATGCGTCTGGGCCCTGAGTACCTAGAGATTCTTGAGATAGTGGACGGCCATCCGCTGGCCATGGAGATCGCCCTGCCCCTGCTGAAAGACGTTCCGTCGTCAGTCTTGGTTGGTGAACTCAAGTCAGTTCTGGAGTCGTACCAGCCGGGCGCCGATGAAGAAGGCCGGCCTGCCTACCTCACCGTGGCCATGGAGCAGGCATTCAGCCGGATGACCCACCGCAGCCGAACGCACCTGCCCTTCCTTTCCTTGTTCCGCAGCCGCGTCATGATGGACATCTTGACTCACATCACGGGGGAGCAGGCCTATAAATCGGTCCTGGGAGAAGAATTGGGTTACGGGGCCACCCGCACACTGCTCCGGACCGCCCGGGCCGATGGGTTCCTGGAGCCTGTCACTCCCAGCGTCTACCAGATACACCCCTCGCTGCCCTGGTTCCTCGGCCGCAGCCTCTACCGGCAGTTCCCCCAGAGCGCCATCCAGCAGATGGAGCAGGAAGTCGTCAGGGTCTACGCCGACACCGCCGACTATTTCATGGAAACGCTCTACGAGAATCAGGACGCCGGCACCACCGCCATCCTGGCAGAGGAGGGCAACATCACCCAGGCGCTGGCCCTGTCACTGGAGGCCGGACAATGGGAGAACGCCCAACTGCTGGTCCAGCCTTTAGCCCAGGTCTTCCGGATGCAGAAGCGCTACCCCGAACTGCGCCGCCTGCGCCGCCAGTTGCTGGAAGTCACCGGCACCACAGCAGACGAAGCGGAAGAGTCCGGCGGCATCCAACTCTGGCTGTACCTTATGGGCACCGAGGCCAGCGAGTGCATCGAAACTAAGGAGTTTGACCGAGCCGACGGCCTGAACCAGCAACTCCTTGAGTATCTGTCCAATAAAGAGGACGGCGAGACCGACCCCCGCACCGCCGCGGTCTTCCACCAGATGGGCCAGGTGGCCCAGAACCGCTGGCAGTTGGAGGAAGCCGAGCAGCTTTACACCCAATCGCTGGCCATCATCGAGGACGGAGAAGACCAGGAGCCGGTGGCCGACGACTACTACGGCCTGGGCATGGTCTGCCAGTACCGCCGCCGCTACACCGAAGCCAAAGAGTGGTTCAGCAAAGCCTTGGATATCCACCAGCGGATCGACGACGCCGAGGAAATGGTCAAGGACTATCGGTCCCTGGGCCTATGCTCCCAGTACAAGTTCGAATATGACGAGGCCGCAAGTTGGTACCAGAGGGCCAGGGAGATCCTGGAAGAGGCTCGGGACGAAGAAAATGCTGTCCTGGTCTATCACTCCCTGGGCACCGTGTGCCACGCCCAATACCAGTTCGACGAAGCCGAGAACTGGTACCAACAGGCGCTGTCGGTGAGCGACCGCATGGGCAATCACTCTCAGATGGGCGTGGAGTTCCATCACTTGGGCCTGGTGGAACAGGCCCGTGAGATGTTCGTCGGCGACGCCGAGCACTGGTACATGATGGCGATCAACGAGTGGCAACTTGTTGGCGACCGCCGGTCCGAAGGCGACGAGTGCCGGCAGTTGGGTGTGCTGTTCCACGAGCAGAAGGACTTGGACAAGGCCGAGGAATGGTACGGCAAGGCGCGGGACGTCTTCGAAGAGATCCAGGACCTGAACCGCATCTGCCGGACCTACGGCCAACTGGGCATGGTGGCCGAGGAGCGGGAAGACATACCCGGAGCGCTGCTGTGGGCCGGGCGCACCTACCAACTGGCCGTCAGCAACGATCTACAAGTTCTGACCAAGGTCAAAGCCCACCTAGCCAGGCTGAAAGAAAAGCACGGCGAAGACAACTTCGCTACCTGGTGGCGAGAGTTCGCCTCGGAAGAACCGCCAATAGACTTAGACGTCGGTCCTGAAACAGTTCTTTAAACACGGAGCAAACGAATGGCAGTAACATCCATCGACATTAAAGAGCGCGGCCCCTACGCCGAAGGTATGACCTTCGATGACACCGGCGCCTACGAACAACTGGACGGCACGGTCCACTTTGCCGTAGACCCGGCGGACCCGGCAAATAGCCTAATCACCGACCTGGAACGGGCGCCCAAGAACGCTGCCGGTCTAGTAGAGTTTTCAGCCGACTTTCGGATCTTGAAGCCTGTGGACCAGCAGAAGGGGAGTCACAAGCTGTTCTTCGACGTGGTAAACCGGGGCAACCCACTCTCCCTGGCCCGGATCAATAACGCACCCAACAGCGACCGTATGGGTCCCGGAAACGGGTTCCTGATGCGCCGGGGTTACACTCAGGTCTGGTGCGGCTGGCAGCACGATGCGACCCAAGATCCAGGAAAGCTCCGAGTCCACGTTCCCAACGCCGCCAACACAGAGGGCCGTCTCGTGGTGACATTTCAGACAAACGGGCCATCAGTAACCCAGATGTTGTCCGACCGTGGTCACCTTCCTTATCCCGCCAGTGATCTGGACCAGCCCAACGCCGAATTAACCGTCCATGACCACGATAGCGGCCCCGCAACGGTGGTACCTCGGCCCGACTGGGACTTTGGGAAGATAGAGAACGGCAACTTAGTCCCCGACGCCAGCCACATCAGCATGGCCAAAGAGTTTGAACCGGGCAAGGTCTACCGCTGCATCTACACCACCGCCACAGCGCCGGTGGTTGGACTGGGCATCGCAGCGGTGCGGGACCTAGTCTCATTCCTTAGATACTCAAACAGCCAGGACAACCCCTGCGCCGGAGACATCCAGCACACCATGGCCTTTGGTTCGTCCCAGAGCGGGCGATTTCTGCGTCATATGCTCTACCTGGCCATGAATCAGGATGAAGAAGACCGGAAGGTATTTGACGGCATCATCGCCAACATCGCAGGGGCCATGCGAGGTGAGTTCAACCAGAGGTTTGGTCAGCCGTCTAATCTGTTGGCGGCCAGTCCCGGCAGTGTTTTCCCCTTTGCCGACGTAGGCCAAACCGACCCGGAAACCGGCCGGACAGATGGCCTGCTCGCCCGGTTGACCGCCAGAGCCAAGGTACCCAAGATATTCCTCACCAACACCTCCAGCGAATACTGGGCCGGACACGCGGCTTTGAACCACATCGACCCAACAGGGACCAAAGACATCAGACCGTCAGACTCGGTGCGTATCTACCATTTCGCCAGCACCCAGCACAACGCCGGAGTGCTGCCACTAGGCCACGTACAGGACACTGGCGCCACCGGCCTCCACCCCTTCAACTGGGTGGACTGGCGTCCCCTGATGCGGGCTGCCGTAGCGAACCTAGATGCCTGGATCAGCAGCAACACGACTCCACCGCCCAGCAGACACGCGCGCTTGGACGACGGCACTGCTGTCCCTTCCGAATCGTTAAAGTCCGTATTTCAGTCTTTCCCCGGTGTTGGATTCCCAGACCATCTGAGGCACCTGTCCAGGCTAGACTACGGGCCTCGGGATGGAATCGTGGAGAACCTGCCGCCGGTCACCGGCAACCCCTACCCAGCCCTGGTGTCCAATGTGGACCAGGACGGCAACGATGTGGCCGGGATACGCATGCCGGATGTGTCAGTCCCGCTGGCCTCTGTACCTGGTTGGAACCTGCGCCACCCGGACACCGGCGGCCCCGGACAGACCCACAAGACCATGGGCTCGACCTTGCCCTTTGCCTTCACGAAACAGGAACGCCAGGACACCTCAGACCCCCGGCCGTCAATCGAAGAGCGCTATGCGTCCCGGCAGGACTACCTGGACCGGGTGGAAACCGCGGCACAAGACCTGGCTTCCGAGCGCTACATGCTGGAAGAGGATGTGTCCAGAGTTTCCGAGATGGCCGGAGAAAGATACGACCTTCTAGAATCCCGGGTGAAAGAAGCCCAACCCGCCGGAGACTAAGACAACCAGACCTGGAATCAACACCGGAGATAAGAAAATGAACATCGGAACATCGGTGCCCCTGCCGGCCTACACCATCGACCCGGCATTCATGGCCAAGAAGGCCGAGGACTTGGGGTTCGAGTCCATCTGGTACGCCGAGCACGCGGCGGTGCCGGTCCACAGCGACAGTCCCTTCCCGGCCACCGGCGGAGAGATCCCCTGGACCTACTCCCATTTCACCGACCCGTACATCGCCCTGGCCAGGGCTTCCGGTGTCACCACCAAGATCAAGCTGGGCACCGGCATCACCTTGGTTCCCGAGCGGAACCCGCTGCTCCTGGCCAAAGAGATTGCCACGTTGGACCGGTACAGCGGCGGCCGGTTCCTATTCGGCATCGGCACCGGCTGGCTCAAAGAAGAGACAGAGATGATGGGCGGCGACTTCGAACACCGCTGGACCCAGACCCGCGAAGCCATAGAAGTCATGAAAGAGCTCTGGACCAAGGAAGAAGCCGAGTATCACGGCCGATACTTCGACTTCCCGCTGGTCAGGTCCTATCCCAAGCCGGTCCAGAACCCCTACCCGCCAATCATCCTGGGCGGCATGGCCAAGAACGTGCTGCGC
>VFHG01000154.1 GCA_009392075.1 SAR202 cluster bacterium | reverse complement strand
GACGCGGCACCCATCGCCAAACCTAGCTCAGAGGACGGCCGGCAGCAACACACGCTGACCATTCACCAGGAAGAAGCCCTGGCCAAGATCAGCGGGGCCATCGAAGACCCGGAATTGCAGCCGGGCAGCTTCCTGCTCCATGGGGTCACGGGCAGCGGCAAGACTGAGGTCTACCTGCGGGCCATTGACCAGGTTGTGCGCCAGGGCCGTCAAGCCATATTCCTGGTGCCTGAGATATCGTTGACTCCCCAAACACTGGAGCGGGTGGATGCCTGGTTCCCCGGCCGGGTGGCAGTGATGCACAGCCGGCTAACGTCGCGCCAGCAGTTTGAACAGTGGTGGGACATTCGCGAAGGGAAGTACGACGTGGTCGTGGGGCCCCGCAGTTCCCTGTTCGCCCCATTGGGCGATCTCGGCCTCATCGTGATCGATGAAGAGCATGAATGGACTTACAAGCAGGTCGAGACGCACCCGCTATATCACGCCCGCGCTTCGGCCCTGCAACTTGGCCGCCTCACCGGCTCTCCGGTGGTCATGGGCAGTGCGACTCCCGACGTGGAAACCTACTACGCCGCAACCAGGGGCTGGCACACGCTTCTGGAACTGCCCGACCGGGTGAGCGCCGGCCCGGACCGGGTGTCACGCCTGGCCCAGGTCGAGGTCTGCGACATGCGGCGGGAATTGCGGGATGGTAATCGCAGTATCTTTAGCCGGGCATTGGCCCAGGGATTGAAGGAGTGTGTCGCCAACAGACATCAGGCCATCCTCTTCCTCAATCGACGGGGCGCTTCGTCCATCGTTCAGTGCCGGGACTGCGGCCACGTGGTCACCTGCCGGAGCTGTTCCGTCTCTCTCACTTACCACTCCAATCAAGAGCGGCTGCTCTGCCACCGTTGCAACCGCCGCACCCGGATGCCGAACACCTGCCCGTCCTGCCGTGGCGCCCATATCAGGCAACTGGGAGCCGGCACCCAGCGGGTGGTGGAAGAGGTCAAGAAGTTGCTGCCCGGAGTCACCGTTGACCGGCTGGACGCCGACGCCACCCGTTCGGGCCAAGACACCGAAGACACTATGGCCCGCCTGACCAGTGGCGACACTCAGGTGCTGGTGGGCACCCAGATGGTGGCCAAAGGCCTCGATATTCCCAACGTGACTCTCGTGGGAGTGGTGCTGGCGGACATCGGTATATATCTGCCCGATTTCAGGTCCGGAGAAAGGGCTTTTGGACTGCTCTGTCAGGTGGCCGGCCGTGCAGGCCGAGGCGAAGACATTGGACGGGTGATAGTCCAGACATATAACCCGGACCACTACGCCATTCAGGCGGCCGCTGCTCAGGACTACCAAGCCCTATATCAATATGAGATCGAGTCTAGGCGTGGAACAGGCAACCCTCCGTTCAACGAGATGGTCCATCTAGTGTTCCAAGCCCCCAACGACGACCAGGCGCTGGGACACGCCACGGAGACCGGAAGAACGATGACCCTACGGGCCGAGGCCCAAGGGCTGACCGACATTGAAGTGATCGGCCCGGCGCCGGGGATACCTTCGCGGATACGGGGCCGTTACCGCTGGCATCTCACGCTCCGCGGGCGTAGGCTTCTGCGGTTTATAGAGGGCATGGAATTTCCTCAAGGCTGCACCGTAGACGTTGACCCGGTGCATGTCTTGTAGCCGCCTTTACACTCGTAATGAGCGTTGAATATAATAACTAGCGTCTCGATCAACCCGAATTTTGACACCTGCGAGGTGCTCTCAGTGGCGATCTTGGACATGCGTCTCCTGCCTGACCCAATCTTGAGAAAGCAGGCAAAAAAAGTGGCTAAAGTTACCCCGCAGTTGAAGAAGCTGGTTGAAAACATGGTTGAGACCATGCGAGACCAGCGAGGGGTGGGCTTGGCCGCCAATCAGGTGGGTTCCCTTCAGAAAGTGGCGGTGATCGAGACTCCGGAGATGGAAGAGCCCATGGTTCTCATCAACCCTGAGATCATGAAGGCCGAGGGTGAACGACAGGTTGAAGAAGGCTGTTTGAGCGTTCCCGGTTACCGTGGTCTGGTCAACCGTTCCGAAAAAGTCAGGGTCAAGGCCATGGGGCTGGACGGCAAGATATATCGGCTCAACGCCGAAGATTTACTGGCCCAAGCCCTGGAACACGAGATTGACCATTTGAACGGTATTCTTTACATCGACCACCTAGTCGACCACGAAAGCCTTTATAAGATCACCTATCACGAACATGACGACGAAGAAGATGACTTTGACGGTGACCTTGATGACGGCGAGGACGAGGCTGAAGAGTCGACTGAGTCGGTAGCCGTCGAGACTTCTGCGTCGGGCGCCGAGGACTGACGATAACCGTCACCTACTGGCGCCGGACCTACGCCCGCCGATGGCTGCTCATTGCTGTCCGATCCACCCATTGCATCATGCCGTATATTCAATGATAGAAAAACTTGCTGCCTGTTGCACTGCACTGGGGACCGACGTCTATCTGGTGGGCGGGTTCGTCCGGGACTGGCTGCTTTCAGCCAGGCCAGGCCAAGACGTTGACATCGCAGTGTCCGGAAACCCTGAGGCCATCGCCAGGGCGATCGCCCGAGAGTTTGGCGGCACAGTTGTCCCATTGGGACCGGCGCACGGGGTCGTGCGCGTCGCGGGTCAGAGAGACGATGACGCGCGGCCATGGAACATTGATGTGGAAGGAATCTCCGGGACCATTGAAGAAGACCTAAGCCGGAGGGATTTCTCTGTCAACGCCATGGCCATTCCTTTGGCCGATTGGCCGTCTATGAAGTCAGTGATCGACCCATTAGGAGGCCGGGCTGACCTGGCAACTAAGACCATAAGGGCGTTAGGGCCAAAGGTCTTTCAAGACGACCCGGGCCGGTTGATGCGGGCCATTCGGTTGGCTGGACAATTGAGGTTTCGGGTGGAGCCCGGGACCTCCAAACTGATCGCCGCCGATTCCCGGTTGCTGGCCGATGTCTCTCCGGAGCGGGTCAGAGAGGAATTCCTGAATATACTTTCATTAGACGGCGCCAAGGGGCAGTTGGAAGTGCTTGACCATTTTAATCTCTTTGAACAAGTGGTGCCGGAGCTCCAGTCAGCCAAAGGCGTTGATCAACCGGATATGCATTATTGGGACGTTTGGGGACACACGATGCACGCGGTTGAGGCAGCGGAACTCATCACGAAAGGGCATCAGAACTCACCCATCTATTCCTGCGTGCCCTGGACGCAGGATAGCGAGGCCCACTTCAGCCAGCATGCCACGGACGGTCACACACGGGGCACCATGTTGAAGTTGGCTGCGCTGTTCCACGATGTGGCCAAACCCCAGACCAAGACCCAAGACGAAACAGGACGCACCAGGTTCTTCGGCCATTCCGAGCAGGGCGCGGAGATCGCGACTGAACGCTTGACTCAGCTACGAGTCAGCGCCAAAGGCATCGAGATGGTGGCCAAGATGGTGGAGCAGCACCTTCGCCCTACCGGTATGAAAGACGGCGACGAATGGCCTACAAATCGGGCGATTCACCGCTACTTTCGAGATGTGGGCGACGTTGCCATAGACATTTTGTACCTAAGTTTGGCCGATTATCTGGCGGCAAAAGGCCCAGAGTTGGTACATGAGGAATGGCTAAACCATGCTAGAATGGTCGGACATATCCTCCACGTAGGCACCAGTGAGCCGGTTTCCCCCACGTCCACCCGCCTCATTACTGGGCACGACTTGTTAACCCACTTCAAGATTCAACCGGGGCCAGAGATTGGCGCCGTGTTGGAACGTGTCGAAGAGGCCCGGGCCGCTGGAGAGATCGAGACCAAGGAGCAAGCCCTGGAAATGGCTGCCAATGCACTGAGATATCTGGCCGAACAACTGGCTACGGAAAGCTCAAATGGCGGGCTTCCGAGCGAAGGTCCACAGTAGCCGATGCGGTCCCGTAGTATTCGTCTTTCCATATCGATCATCCTGATCCTGGGCATCGCCATCGCCGCCCTTGGGTTCAAAGATATCAATATCGACATTCCCGGATTCCCTCGGATAGAGAGGGATGGCACCGGGCCATTGGGGCTTAAACTTGGCCTCGACCTTAGGGGTGGTGGCCACCTTGTCTACCAGGCCGATACCGGCACCAAATTTGAGTTCACCTTTGCCGATGAAGTCCCCATCAATGATCTGGTCACCACATTGCAAGACCTGCGGTTTGGCGATGACGACGACGAATTAGAAGGCCTGCAAGTAATCCCGATCAGCTTAAACAAATACCAGATTCGGACCGATATTCTGTCAGACGACGACCCTAGGCGGACCGGCCTGAACGATGCTCTGGTAGAAGCCCATGGCCCGATCACCCTCTTTGAAACCAGCGTCATCGACAAACCGACCTTGGACCAAATGAAAGGAGTGCTGGATAACATCACGGGCCGGGTCAACAGGTTCGGCACAGAAGAGCCGATCATCCAGATATTCGGTGAAGACCGGATCATCGTCCAGCTCCCCGGAGCAAGTGGCTCGGTCACCGAGATTTTGTTCGCCGAACCTGATCCTCAGGCAGACCCACCCGCACCGGAAGTAGATATAGAAACGGAACTCCCGAGGGTGTTGGCCGAGGCTGGTTACGAAGACTTTGAGATCGACTTCAGAGACCGATTGTTATACCGGGTCTGGTCGAACACCGTAAGTAACGACATCCAAGGCCGCGCCCTCACCGCGTTGATTACGGAGATTGGCCCGGTGGCCCAATTTGGTGTAACCAGCGGGATCGACGACGCAAAGGCGTTAATTGGCCAGACAGCGCTGTTGGAGTTCAAAGAGCGGACTTGTTCGGACAGCTTCTGTACGACTTTTAGCGACGCTGACCTCGGTCTGACTGGTGACGACCTGTCTCGCGCCGAGGCATCCACTAACCAGGTTGGAATCGGGTGGGTGGTGAACCTCCAGTTCAACGGCCGGGGCTCTGATATCTTCTCCGACCTGACCCGTCGCATATCCACAGCTGAATCCCAGTTGACGAAACGGATCGCGATCATCATGGATGGCCGGACCCTACTCGCCCCGGTGGCCAGAGCTTGGATTCGCGATGGGCGCACTGTGATTTCCGGCAACTTCAACAGGGAAGAAGCCCGCTCCCTGGCAATCCAGATCGAATCCGGTAGCTTGGACGTGCCGCTTAAGCTGATTCAAGAGAGCGATGTTGATGCCCTGCTGGGGTCAGAGTCACTGAAGAACAGCCTGATTGCTGGCTTGGTAGGTTTGGGGCTGGTCTTCATCTTCATGATAATTTACTACCGCATGGCCGGCGTGGTAGCGGCATTCGCGCTGGTGTTCTACACCATCATAGTGTTGGCATTCTTCAAGATGATTCCCATCACCTTGGAACTCGCACACATCGGTGGTTTCATCCTGTCCATCGGTATGGCTGTTGACGCCAACATCCTCATCTTCGAGCGCATGAAAGAAGAGGTCCGCATTGGCCGCACATTGGCTTCATCCATGGAAGTGGGATTCAGCCGTGCTTGGCCGGCCATCCGGGACAGCAACATTTCCACCATGATCACTTGTTTGGTACTGCTATGGTTTGGCGACCGTCTCGGCGGCGGCTTAGTAACCGGTGTGGCCATCAGCCTGTTCATCGGTGTTGCGGTCAGCATGTTTACCGCCGTGGTCGTTAGCCGGAACCTGTTGCAGTTGATGGCGTGGATCGGTCTGGGTGGAAAGATCAACCTCTTTACACCGGAGTCATTGCCGCGCTCCAACCAGGAAGCGACGCCGGCCCCGGCCGCGAGAGGAGGGAGCTAGTGCTAGATATTGTAGGTAAACGAGGCTGGTACTTCCTCGTCTCTGTCCTGGTAATCGTCCCGGGCCTTATATCCATGATCATCGCGCCGGGCTGGATCACTGGGGATTCAGGCCTGAAGGCAGGCATCGATTTCAGCAGCGGATCCGTGATGAACGTTACCTTCCGCCAGCCGGTGGAGGAGGAAGACATCCGGAACCGCTTGAATGAGCTCGGTCATTCCGAAGCGCTGATCCAGCGCCTCGGCGGGACTAACTTCTTCATTAGGACCGAGGTCTTGAAAGAAGCCATCGGTGACCAGCCTTCCGAGCGAGAGGTCATTGAAAGCGACCTAGAGTACTTTTTGGGCATGGAACGAGACCAGGTGGAGTTCGATACTGTCTCACCCATCGTGGCCCAAGAAACGGTTAAGACGGCTTTCTATGCCTTGGCCGCCGCGTCGGTCTTTATCCTGTTCTTTGTTTGGTACGCGTTCAGACGCGTGCCCAAAGCACACCGGTACGGGGTTAGCGCCATTTTGGCCCTGGTCCACGACCTGCTAATCATTCTCGGCATATTCTCGATCTTGGGCCGGGTCATCAACCTCGAAGTGAACTCCATGTTCATCGTTGGCTTGTTGATCGTGGCCGGTTACAGCGTGAATGACACCATAGTTGTGTTCGACCGAATCCGTGAAAACGTCTCACGCAGTCCCGACCGGGACCTGGCAACCATGGTCAACCTGAGCATCATGGAGAGTATGGGACGGTCGCTGAACACTAGCATCACAACCTTGGTGGTATTGCTGGCCATGTTATTCATTGGAGGCAACAGCATCCGCGAGCTGCTTCTGGTGTTGGCCATCGGAGCGGTTGTGGGGACCTACAGCTCCATCTTCATCGCCAGCCAGTACTTGGTGATGTGGGACCGGGGAGAGATTGGCCGGTTCTTCAGGCGGACACCGGCGGCAACAGCCACGATGTTGTGGCATCTGATCGGCCGTTAGCCATCTGCAGTGCAGGATCATCCCGCTTAGGCGTTAGGCAATAGGACGATGCGTCCGGTGGGTCTACGCTCGGACACCATGCGGTAGGAATCGATGGCCTGCCCCAAGGGCAATTCCAGGTCTACAACAGCCCGTAGTTTGCCTTCTAGCGTAAACTTGGCCGCCCGTTCCACCGTTGCTCTCGAAACACCAGTTGCGCCCAAGACTTGGGCGTCGCGAAAGATGATTTCCGCTGGGTTCAAAGTGACGTTCTTTCCCAGTATCTCTCCAAGCAGTACCAACCTGCCGTACTGGGCCAGGCTTCTGAGAGTCGAGGGAAACATGGCCGAGCCCACGGTGTCAATTACGACGTTGGCGCCCTCGTCTTCAGTCATGGCCATCACCATCTCGGAGAAGTCCAGGCCTTCGTCTCCCAAGACCTCATCGGCGCCCAACTCACGCAGGGAATTCTCCTTTTCCGGAGACGAAGAAACCGCCAGGACACGTGCCCCCAGCGCTGCCGCTGCTTGCACGGCATGAGCGCCCAGCCCACCGCCCGCGCCTGTGACCACCACCGTTTCGCCGGATGCCACCTGGGCAGTTGTCTCAACCGCCTGGAGGGCGACACCCATGGGGCAAGACAATAGCGCCGCACCGATCGGGTCGATCCCTTCAGGCAATTTCACCAGACTGTGTTCCGAGAGCGCAACGAATTCCGCGAACCCTCCGTTGCGGCCGTGCCCGATGCCCTCTCCGAACCGGCACCGGTGCTCACGTCCGTTGGTGCAACGGTCGCATTTACCACAGGCGTCAGTGAGAATGCTGACGACCCGGTCACCCTTAGTCAGTCCGGTGACATTCAGGCCGGTCTCTTCGATCACCCCTGAAATCTCGTGACCTAGGATGATACCCGGCGCGACTCCCCTGCGTAGGACTCCGGCCATCACCGACCGGTCATGGTGGCAAAACCCGCAAGCGATAACCCGCACCAGCGCTTGGCCAACTCCGGTTTCGGGCGTGGGTACGTCTATCACCTCAAGAACAGGCGAGTCGCCAGGTTGCTGCACGGAAAGGGCTCTCATACCGGCAGATTATATTCCTAGGAACGTATACCGCCAATGCGGCGCTAACGTATAATTGGCGATGCCCGACCCGCCTGTACAGGCTCGAATTCGGTTTCGATGGGGGCTGGAAGACGTTAGAATTCATCGGGAGTTCATATGAAGATGGGGCCCATGTTTCCATGACCGGAGGCATCAGCAATGCGGTGGCCAGAGGGCAGGAGATCGGTTGCGAGGCGATCCAGATCTTTGGCTCGTCGCCCCAGGCCTGGGCCTTTAAACCCGTTCTTGGAGAGCAGATTGGGCGCTTCAAACAGGGTCTGATAAACGCCGGTATAGGCGCGGAATTCCTAAACGCCATCTATCTCATCAATCTGGGCACGCCCAGCGAGGGAACGTTGCAGAAAAGCATCGA
>VFHG01000153.1 GCA_009392075.1 SAR202 cluster bacterium | reverse complement strand
GAAGGGAAAGAGGACGCAGATGGGCGTCGTCGGGGCTACAGTCTAGGCATAGGGTGCCCCCTACGTTCGGGCTAAACCGATGGGCGTCCGGCTCCAATTCTTCACGGCATTCAACGCAGTGGTAAAGTTCCGGCATCAGCCCAGAAACCTGCAGCAGATGGAACTCGAAAAACCGTAAAGGCATGTCCGACTCCGGATTATCCTCCACGGCCCGAAGGGTGTCAATCATCAACCGGAACAGTTCGGGATTTGGGCTTTCCTCAGCCCCAAACCCGTCCACCAGCTCCGCCAGATACAGGCCCTTGGTGATGGCCAGCAGGTCTTCTTTGAGCACAGAGAAGCTCTGGACGACTTCTGCTTGGGAGATGATATCCATGCTGCGGCCATGGGCCATGGACATCCGGACCATGGTCAAAGGTTCCAGGTGTCCCACCAGCTTGCTGGTCGACCGGCGAGCTCCCTTTCCCACGGCTTTGACCTTGCCTTGGTCCCTGGTGTACATGGTGACCAAAAGGTCGGCTTCACCCAGCGGCGTATAGCCGAGGATGATAGCTTCGCAACGATAGGTCCTGGGAGGGGCCATTGCCTTAACTCCGGATCAAATTTCTTGGCGGCCCTGGAACGCCCGGGTCAGCGTGGTCTCATCCGAATATTCCAAAGACCCACCTACGGGCAGTCCACGGGCCAGATGGGTGACCTTAAGGCCCTCCCGGCCTTGGTGGCGGCGGATGTACATGGCTGTAGCCTCGCCTTCCAAGGTGGGGTTGGTGGCCACAACCAGCTCCACCACTTCCGGCCGCTCCAGCCTGCTGAATAGCTCTTTCAGCTTTAGCTGGTCCGGCCCGATCCCATTGATCGGCGAGATAACGCCGTGGAGCACATGGTACAAGCCCCTAAATGTCCGAGTCCGTTCCATGGCCAGCACGTCCAAAGGATCCTCTACCACGCAGATGATGGTCTGGTCACGGCGTGGGTCGGAACAGACCTGGCATGGAGAGGCGTCGGCCAGGTTCTGGCATTCTTCGCAGAATACGATATTTTGCTTGACGGAGGTAACGGCATCGGCCAAGGCGTAGGCGTCATCGTCGGGCAGCCGAATGATGTAGTACGCCAGGCGCTGGGCGCTCTTGGGTCCAATGCCCGGCAGCCGGTTCAATTCTTGCACCAGCCGAGCCAAGGAGGGGGCTGCTCCGGAGATGTTCTCTTGAGTCATTTATCGAGTGCGCGGCCGGTGGCTTTGTTGCCGGCTGGCCGCTTGATCGAATTCCCTAGAATCCCGGGATGTTCATGCCGCCGGTAACCACACTCATCTTCTGGGCGGCTAGTTCCTGGGCTTTGTTGGATGCGTCGTTGACTGCGGCCAAGACCATATCTTGAAGCAGCTCCACCTCTTCAGCGGCCTCGGGCTCGATAGTAACCGATTCCACGATCTGTTTTCCGGTCATAGTCACCTTCACCGCGCCGCCACCGGCGGTACCTTCGACGGTGAGGGTTTCCAATTCTTCCTGGATCTTCTGCAGTTGTGCCAGTTGCTTCTGCGCCTGACGCATCATGTTGCGGTTCATTCTTCGATCTCCTCTAGGACTCTGGCGCCCATCCCGAGGGCCGTTCGGACCAAGGAACTTTGTTGCGCGGTTTTGGCCGTGTTGGCGGTGCTTCCGGTCCCGTTGGCCATGGCGAGACGCAGCTCGTATTCAGATCCGAACGAGTCTACAACGGCCTGGCTGACCTGACGGCGGGACCCAGGGTCGTCCATCTCCTCTTGCATCCGTTCCAGGTTGGCCTTGTTGGAGAAACCCAGCACCAGGGTATTGCCATCCAGGGAAACGGCGTTGGCCTTGCAGTCGCGTAGCAGGGCTCCAAGGTTGTATTTCTTACCTTTCATGCGGCCAAGCACCTTGAGCGCTGCCAGCCACTGTGCGCCCAGCTCAGATATGGGTCCGGGGTCCGGGGCGGGCCGTGGTTGATCGGTTGGCCGTCCCGCGGGAGGACGCGCCTCACCTTGAGGTCGGGGCCGAGCCGGAGGCGGGCTGCTCGGGTCTCGGGCCGGCTGAGTGAGGGTTGCAGTGCGGGTCGGTTGCGCTGCGGGAGGCGGCTGTGCTGCCGGCGGTGCGGTTTCCTCACAAATTTCCACCACGGCTAATTCGAGGGGAAGGGTGGACGGCGCGTCGTAACGCATGTTGACGTCACCCCATACCTTGAGCCCTCTGACGATACGCCAAGGGGGGATGCTGCCCACCAACCCCTTGAGTTGGGCGGTAACATCTTCAGAAAGGTCTACAGCGCCCTCAGAGCCCCATTGCAGGTGCATCACCGCCCGCAGCAGCTCTATGGTCTGTTTGTGCAGTTGACGCAAATCAGTGCCACTCCAGACCGCCCGGTTCACCGCCGACAACGCGGCCGACGTATTGCCCATGAGCAGGTATTTAACCAATTCCAGAGAGCTTTCGCCGTTGTTCAGGCCTAAGAGTTCTTCAACTTGATTCAGCGTAACGCCCTCGCTGCCGGAAGCGACCACCAATTGCTCCAGTAGGTTTTCGGCGTCCCGAAGGCTGCCTGCGGCGTGGCGGGCCACCAGGCGTATCGCCTCTGGGTCGACGTTCACACCCTCGGCTTCGGTGATGTCGGCTAGGCGGCCGTAGACCAAGTCCGAGGCTATACGGCGAAAATCGAACCGCTGGCACCGCGAGATGATGGTCGGCAAAATCTTATGGACTTCAGTGGTGCAAAGAACGAAGATGACGTGGGGAGGCGGTTCTTCCAACGTTTTTAGAAATGCATTTGAGGCCGCATCGGTCAGCATGTGAGCTTCGTCGATGATGTAGACCTTGCGCTGGCCTTGGGACGGGGCGAAGTTCACCTTCTCCCGGATGTCTCGTATCTCGTCGATCCCACGGTTGCTGGCGGCGTCGAGTTCGATGATGTCCATGAACTGGCCGCCGTTGATCGACAGGCAGATGGCGCAGGCGTTGCAGGGGTCTCCGTCCAGAGGCTCAAGGCAGTTGACCGCCTTGGCGATGATTCGGGCGGTGGTGGTCTTGCCGCTGCCCCTTGGCCCGCAGAACAGGTAGGAGTGGGAGACGCGCCCTTGTTTGATCGACTGGCGCAGTGTGCCGGCAACGTGCTCCTGCCCCACCAGCTCGCTGAAGCTGGAAGGCCGCCACTTGCGGTAGAAAACCTGGGCGGTAGAAGCAGGATCGGTTATGGCCTGGCCGGTCATTTCAGGTGGGTCTCCATCAAGATTAGAATCGCCGGTCTAGGTTTTAATGTTAAGTGTCGCCAGGGCTGTGCGCTCTTTGGACTGCATCAACTGTGTTTCTTCAGGGTCCAGATGGTCGTGCCCCGTAAGGTGCAGCACTCCGTGTATTACCAGAAGGGCCAACTCATGTTCAAGGGGCGCACCCCGCTCTTCCGCCTGACGTTGCGCCTGAGGATAGGAAACGATCACTTCTCCCAGTGGAGAAAGTTCTCCGGGTGGCATAACAAATTCGAGATCGCCGTTTTCGATCAAATCCTTGGGCGGCTCGGCGTCGCCTTCCCAGTGGCCTGCATGGTCGGCGGAGAAAGACAGCACGTCGGTAACCTCGTCGAGTCCTCGAAACTGGGTGTTCAGACCGTGGACAGTCTCATCATCGGTAATGAGCAGGCTCATCTGCGTCACCTCAGCCCCTTCCAACGCCACACTCAGTGCTGCTTGTGCGATTCCCATCAGCCAATTTTCGACCGATTCACCCGTGGACGTGCCTGGTAGGTCTCCGAGAATATCGCTGAGGATACTGCCGGAGAAGGGTTCATCCACAGAAAGGTAGACCTGATGGTCTTGCTGGCTGTCCAAATATAGAACTCGAACCTGAGGAAGAATTTTGGCCCCCGGTTTCGACCGTTTTAGGCTGCAATCCGAGGCTAGGGCAATCATAGCACGGTGGCCGGAATAGCGACAAGAACCGGCGTGCCAGAAGACATAACACGGAGGGGCAGCCAGGCGGATTCGAACCTTGAAGTCACAGACAGCATCACATCATTGTGCGTTGGGGGCTCGTCCAATTTCTAGGAGCTCCGGCATTGGCCAATCGCAGATGCAGAACAAATAACGCCCGAGTCCCATCCGCGGCCCGGCAAGGCTCTAAGACTCAGCAGAAAATTCTCATGAAATATGGGTTGGGCGCAGTTGCCTTGATCGTGGGTGTGGCGGCGATCGTTTTCGCGGTGGCCTCCAGCAGCGGTGGCGGTGGTGAAGGGCAACAGGCACAGGATTTTGAATTCAGCATGTTCCAGGGTATCGAAGAGGTTGGCTTCCGTGACGGCAACCTAGCCAGGCTCGAGGGCAAACCGCTGGTTCTGAATTTCTGGGCCGGTCTGTGCCCACCTTGCCGGGCTGAGATGCCCCGATTCCAGGTTTTCTACGAGGAATTCAAGGGCCAGATACAGCTTGTAGGCATCGATATTGGAGTTTTCACTGGGCTGGGCTCCCGGAACGACGCCGACGGTTTTTTGCGTGAGTTGGGCGTGACCTACCCGGCTGGCTGGACTGAGGACGGCAGTGGTCCCCGCAAATTTGGGGTTACGGCTATGCCAACGACAGTTTTTATCAGCTCCGAAGGCACGATCGTGGAGGAGAGCGTAGGCGCAACAGATGCTAGGTTCTTGGCCAGAGCCTCTCAGGAATTGCTGGCGGCCAAGGCTACCGGCGTGGGCCACAACGGCTGAGCAACCGAGTTAGCGGGCTAGTGGGCTTTCCATACCTGGTGTTGGAATCCTTCGTCGACCAGCGTGTTGGTCGCCGCGGTCTAGATGTCGATGGCGAAGCAGTGGAATTCGTGCCCCATTGGTTGGTCGACGATTTTTTGGAATAGCGCTTTCAGGTACTCCTGCCGCTGCTCCGGGTTTGTTATGTCCAAGGCCCGCCCGTAGACCTTGATTCGCCGTCTGTCACCATGCGGTCAGAAACGGCGTTGTGGACGCAGCACCGAGGGTCGCGCAGCAGGTCCAGGGCCTTCTGGGAGCGCCACAACATGCCGAGATAAAGTTGCCTGTTAAAGAACAAAGGCTCCACCGGCGATATCCGAGGCCACCCATTCTTCCGCAGGGTCGCCACCGTTACCAGGCCATGACGGTCCAGCCGCTCCTGCCCCAATGCAGCCAACTCCGGGTCCTGCTGCGCAAACTCCTGCCAGTTCATGCGAAGGCCTCCGAAATCAAAAAACCCCGAAGTTGTCTCGAAATACTATTATTTTTACGTGTCCGGCACCTCAAAAATATGCCGCACGGACTTTCTAGGCCCGAAGATTGCATGTCAATCGTGGGCATGTTTTAGGTCCGTCCGCTCGTATAACAGGGTATTTGCCCTGCCGAATCACAGAACGCTGGCGTCGATCTTCATCTTTTTCACTAATTTCTTCCTCATAACGGTTTCCAACCGCTTTTGCGCTCTTCTTTCGATTCGTGCTGCCCTCTTGATTGGATCGCGGTGCGTCGTTGTTTTCGCCATCTTCTTCCTCTCGTTCATCTCGCGGTGTAGGAAATCAAATACGTTATCGCCTGCGGTCGGGGACGCTTTCCGTTAAGGTATCAGTGTACGGCGTTTCTGGTCGATCAATACCTAGCATCAGTTACCGGGGGAATGATCGTGGAGCTACCGGCTTCGTGCGGGCGGTTACGGAACTGGCTTCCGCTCCCTGTAGCCGCTTTTTATACTCGATAACTGACTGGAGTCGGGCGGCCATCGATCGGTCGTCGCAAACACGTTCGAATTATGGACAGCGTAAATCTCAGCTTGCGGTGGTGGAATCCCGATCTTTCGCATCACGGGCATTAGCCGGCTTACAAAGCCATATGCCATTTTCTCCGTTGATTCCCAAATGTTCGTCATACGAATGTCGCCAGAATCGTCAAAGCAGACAGCATGCATCAACCAACCATCGATCGGTTCGGTCTCCCATCCGACCTTTTACCGCAGTCTTTCATACATTTCTTTGGTAAACCCTTTTCCTGTGAAGATTGCCTTTATCATATGAAATAGACGCCCGTTTAAGACTCGACTTCCGTATGATAATCTCTAGCGTCCGGCGCTTGAAGCACTTGATGCGACGATGCGGTTACCCGGCACACGGCGGAAAGTGATGCAAAAAAGGCCTGTGGAATCAACCAAAGGCCTTTTCTGGTGCCTAAATTTTGGTACCCCGGATGGGCTTCGATCCCATGATCTCCACCTTGAAAGGGTGGCGTCCTGGACCAGGCTAGACGACCGGGGCACATGCCTATTCTACTATAGGGTTGGTGCTATTGGTAGCGGTTTGGCGGAAGAAAATCAGGACCGGCTGAACGCTGAAAGATCCCGGCTACGGGTAGACCGCCAAAGCCTCCAACGACGTTTCCTCGGGGAACCCGCACATCACGTTCATATTCTGCACGGCCTGGCCGGCGGCTCCCTTAACTAGATTGTCCAAGCAGCTTATTACGATAAGGCGACCCGTGCGCTTGTCGATCGAAGGGTGGATCAGGCACAGATTGTTGCCCAGAGTCTGCTTGGTCTGGGGAGGTGTAGCCACCACCCGCACGAAAGGGTCGTCGGCGTAGTAGTCCCGGTACAGGTCCAGAATCTTCTGCTGGCCCTCTTCCCCCGCCCATTTGTTTCGGTCGATCAGGGTCGCGTAGCATGAACTCAATATTCCCCGGGTCATGGGGATCAGATGGGTCAAGAAGGTCAGATTCAACGGCTCGCTGGCCAACGGAGCCAGTTCTTGAGTGATCTCGGGAAGGTGCCGGTGTCCGTTCAACGCGTAGGCGAAGACGTTCTCGTTCACCTCGGAGAAGTGGTTGGTCATGTTCAGGCTTCGGCCGCCGCCTGACACACCTGATTTGCTGTCAACGATGATGTCTTGGGTGATGATTCCCGCGGCAACTGCTGGGGCCAAGCCTAGAATGGCGCTGGTTGGGTAGCAACCAGGGTTGGCCACCAACCGGGATGTCCTAACATCGTCCCGATGCAGCTCTGTGAGGCCATATACGGCCTCTTCCAGGTAGGTAGGGTCCGGATGGTCCACTCCGTACCATTCCTGATACTCGTCGGCCTGTTTCAGGCGGAAATCGGCACTGATGTCGACGACCTTCACCCCCTGCTCTAAAACTGGGATGCAAGCCTCGGCGCTGGCTTTGTGAGGCAGGGCTGAGAACACCAGATCCAGGCTGCCACTGAGCTCCGGCTCAATGGTCAGGTCCATGGCTGTCAGGTGAGGGAACACCTCGTTCAACTGCTGGCCGGCGGCGCTCCTACCGGTGACCGAAGTGACTTCCACCTCAGGGTGACGGTACAAGATGCGGGCCAATTCAGAGCCTGCGTAGCCTGTGATGTTGATGATCCCTACTTTCATATCGTTTTCTCTTTGATCACTGGGTTTCGGGTTGGGGAACGTGGGGCATGGGCGCCCCGGCGGTTCCTGCCGGAGTCTGAACTTCTTGTTCGGCCAATGCGGCCAGGTCTGCCTTGCTCATAAATTTCTTTCGTGAGGGACAAAGCGCGCCAACCACGCATTCGGGGCATAGGGGCCGTTGGGCCCGGCACACCTGGCGGCCGTGATTGATGTATGAGACGTGGAAGTTGAAGACTTCCTCCGGATCAACCTTCTCCTCCAGGATGTCGTGGGCTTTATCTGCGCTGACCTTGGGGCCAATGACCCCCAAGCGCTGGGAGACCCGGTAGATGTGGGTGTCGATGGCCATGGCCGGCATGCCCAGGGAAAAGCTTAGCACGATTCCAGCCGACTTTGGGCCGATGCCCGGTAGCTGCCTAAGCCAGGCCTTGGCATCTGCGAGCGGCATCTCGCGCAGGAACGACAAGTCCAGAGAGCCGTTCAGCTCCAGGATCCGGTTCAAGACTGCTTTGATCCGAGGGGCCTTGATTTTGGCCAGACCTCCAGGCGCAATGGCCTTCTCAATCTCAGAGGTTTCTCCAGACGCCACAGCCTCCAGAGTAAGGAACCGGTCCATCAAGAGGCGGTAGGCGCGGCTGGAGTTTATGTCCGAGGTGTGCTGAGAAAGGATGGTGAAGACCATCTCATCGGTCGGAGGCAAACGTGGTTCTTGGTCGAACGGGCCGTATTGCTCGGTCATCATCTCGATGGTCCGGGCAATGTCGGCTTTGCTTTTGGTTCTGGGAGCCCTCTTTTTTACGACGGTCTTAGGCATGGGATTCGTTCATATTTTCAGTGTGAACAGGTAAAGATTTTAACATTCGGGAGTCTAATAATACAAAAACCGGGAGGCTAGCCTCCCGGTTTTTGTTGTTCCTTATTTGAGGTAGGAAACGTTAGAACAGGTGGCAGGCAACCGTGTGCCCGGGAGCGATCTCTTTTACTTCGGTCTTGTCTACCGAGCAACGGTCCATCGCTGCGGGGCAACGGGGGTGGAAATAGCAACCGGACGGCGGATTGAGTGGCGAGGGAACCTCACCCTGGAGGATGATTTCCTCTTGTTCCATGTCCGGGTGAGAGGGCAACGCGGCTGACATCAGAGCTTTGGTGTACGGATGGGACGGGTTGGTAAAAAGCTCTTGCACCGGAGATAGCTCAACCACCTGACCCAGATACATGACCGCAACCCAAGTGCACATGTAACGCACCGTGGCTAGGTCATGGGCGATCAGCATGTAGGCCACGTTGTATTCCGCCTGAAGGTCTTTCAGGAGGTTCATGATCTGAGCGCGGATTGACACGTCTAGGGCCGATACCGGCTCATCTAGCACGATCACTCTGGGGTTCAGGGCCAGCGCGCGGGCAATGGCCAACCTTTGGCGTTGTCCACCTGAGAACTCGTGAGGGAAGAGGTTGGAGTGGTACTCGTTCAATCCAACATCGTTCAGGAGTTTCATCACCCGTTCTTGTTGTTCGGCCCGGGTGATGTTCCAGTTGATGACCATGGGCTCGGCGATGATGTCCTTGACCCGCATGCGTGGGTTCAGTGAACTCCACGGGTCTTGGAACACCGCTTGCACCGAACTCCGGTACGATTTTCTAGCGGCTGCCGTGGAATTGTGGACGTCTTGGCCCTCGAAGAGAATGGACCCCTCGGTCGGCTCCTCTAGCATAAGCATCATCTTCGCGGTGGTGCTTTTGCCACAGCCGGACTCGCCCACGACTCCGAGGGTTTCACCCGACCGGAGCTCGAAAGAGATGTCGTCCACTGCTTTGATGTGGCCTGTGACTCTGGAGATTAACAGACCCTTGGTCACCGGGAACCACTTCCTAAGGTGTTGGGCTTCGAGGATTACCTGCCCGCGTTCGGTTTGCTGCGGCGTTGTCTCTAATGTGGTCATTCTAACCTCCAACATGAGGCGATGTGTCCGTCGGACACGTTCATCGAATCAGGATATTCCTCATGGCACTTGTCCATAACAACCGGACAACGGTCGGCAAAGGCACAACCCACCGGCAGGTCATGCAGCGGTGGCGGTTGGCCTTCAATCGAGAACAACCGGTCAACGTCCCGGTCCATCTTGGGCACAGAGGATAAGAGAGCCTCGGTGTAGGGATGGGAAGGGTTGTTGAAGATGTCTCGAACGCTGCCGTGCTCTACGATACGGCCGGCGTACATCACCGCCACACGGTCGCACATCTTGGCGACGATGCCGAAGTCGTG
>VFHG01000152.1 GCA_009392075.1 SAR202 cluster bacterium | reverse complement strand
GGGGTTTCCCATGTGGACCGGGCTGGCCATGGCTGCAGCAGGCTGCGGGGTCACATTGGCGCCGACCCAAGCCAGGTCTTCGGGGTCGGTGATGCCCCAGCGGCGGCCCACTTCTTCCACCGAAGCCGGAGCTGGTAGGAACCCGTCGCCATTCTCTATCTGATCGCGCACCCAGGCAGCAAATTCTTTGCCGCGGACCGGTACCAATTGGTCGGCCATGGACTCGCCGTCGGCCGGAATGACACCGTTGACGTAAACCATGTGGGCGATCCGCTCTGGGCAAACCTCTGCCACCCCAGTGATGACCATGCCGGCGTAGGCATGTCCCACCAAGACCACATCCTCCAATCCCTCATAACGCATCATATGCACGATGTCTTGGATGTGAACGTCAAGAGTGATCTCGGACGGGTCGATGCGGCCATTCAGATGGGCGCGTTCGCCCATACCGGTAAGAGTGGGCGCAAATACTTCGGCCCCGGCATCTCTCAGCAGCGGGGCCGTTTTCTTCCAGCACCAGCCGCCATGCCAGGCGCCGTGGACCAATACATAGGTTGTCATCGAGCCCTCCGGCGCCATTGATTTAACTTTCTGTTAGTTGAGTTGGTCCACCTGTCGCTGAACCTCGTCGTAATCTGGCTCCACACCCGGATTTTCACCCACCCACTTGAATTTGATCACGCCCTCTCTGTCGATGACGAACACGGCACGCTGCGATGCGGTGTACCCATCCATGCCGGCAAAATTCGGCAGCGCCACGCCGTAGGCGTCGACCGTCTCTCGCTTGAAGTCGCTCAACAGAGGAAAGTTCAGGTTATTCGCGTCGGAAAATGCTTTCTGCGCGAAGATACCGTCCACACTCACGCCGTACACCTGGGCATTCATGGAATTGAACGCGTCAAAGCGGTCGCGGAAGGTGCACATCTCGGTGGTGCATACTCCGGTGAACGCTCCGGGATAAAAGGCTAGAACCACGTTCTTGCCCTTAGAGTCGCTGAGTTTAGTCGGTTGCTTATTTTGATCGAATAGTTCGAAATCCGGGGCTTGTTGTCCTACTTCTGCTGCCATGGTTGGCCCTCCTGGTGCGATAAAGGTGTCACCGTTTCAGTCTCAGATACCGGTCGTCCAGATCGGCCATGAGACATACGGGGAGATACGTCATTCGAGCCCGGAAGCCGGGCCGAGGCTATATTAACACAACCCCCGCACCCAGGCGCGGCGCGTGCCTATGGTACAATCCTTTGGCCATACCGAATCATCGGAATTACGCAACGCCAAGCACGTACGGAGAGAACTGCGGCATGTTTTTTGACTCACGGCGGTCCAACATCCTGGCCACCAAAGGAATGGTCGCGACCAGTCAGCCTTTGGCGGCCACGACGGGCCTGCGCATCCTGATGGAGGGTGGCAACGCTGTTGATGCCGCCATTGCCGCTGCCGCTGCCCTGAACGTGGTTGAGCCCATGTCCACCGGAGTTGGCGGGGACATGTTCGCCCTCGTCTGGGACAACAAGGAAAAGAGCGTACGCGCCTTGAACGGCAGCGGCCGCGCTCCCGCCGCCGCGAGCATCGACGAACTCAAGAGCGGGGGCCACCGGACCATGCCGGAGACCGGGGTGTATTCCGTGGCCACGCCGGGCACCGTCCACGGCTGGGAGACCCTGCTGGACTCCTGCGGCACCATGCCCCTGAGTAGGGTTCTGGCGCCGGCCATCGACTATGCCGAGAACGGCTTCCCTGTTTCAGATATAATCTCCTTCCAGTGGCAGCAGCAACTGGCCAAGCTTTCCGCCTTCCCATCAGGCACGGAGATGCTGCCTAACGGCGGAACTCCTTCCCAAGGCGATTTCGTGAAACTACCTACTCTGGCCTCCACACTGAGGGCCATCGCGGAGGGCGGATCTGAGGCCTTCTACACGGGCCCCATCGCTGAGAAAACATGCGCGTTCGTTCAGGAGCACGGCGGTTGGTTGTCAGTTGACGATATGGCCACCCACACCTCCGATTGGGACGAGCCCATCTCCACTGATTACCGAGGCGTAACCTGCTGGGAATGCCCGCCCAACGGCCAGGGCATTGCAGCCTTGGGAGCGCTGAACATCGCCGAGGGGTTCGACATCCGAGGTATGGGCGCCCAATCACCGGATGCCTATCACCACCTGATCGAGGCGATGCGCTTGGGATTCGCCGACGCCTTCCAATATGTGGCCGACCCCCGAAAGGCCAACGTGCCCATCAAGGAGTTGACCTCCAAAGATTTCGCCATCACCCGGCGGGCATTGATGGACTCCAAGAAGGCTATGGCCACCGTGCCCTACGGGCAGGTACTGAATGGCTCGGACACCGTTTATATCAGCGTGGTCGACGGACAGGGCAATGCCTGCTCGTTCATCAACAGTGTATTCACCAACTTCGGGTCTGGGATGGTTGTTCCCGGCACCGGAATCGTCCTGCACAACCGGGCATCGTTGTTCTCGCTGGACCCGAATCACGCCAACCATCTGGCCCCCCACAAACGGCCGTACAACACCATCATCCCCGGCATGGCAACCATCGACGACGAGCTACACCTGTCTTATGGCATGATGGGTGCGTTCATGCAGCCTCAGGGCCATCTGCAGTTGATTAGCAACATGGTCGACCACGACATGGACCCACAGCAAGCCATCAACGCTCTGCGGTTCATGGTCGGCAACGACAATGTCATACTGGAAGAGGGCCTGGACCCCACTGTAGCGCGGGACCTCCAGTCCCGTGGCCACAAGGTGGGCCAAATCACCGGTTATAACCGGGTATCCATCGGCGGGGCACAGATGATCAAGCGAGACCCGGACACCGGTGTGCTCACAGGCGCCTCGGAACCAAGAAAAGACGGCTGCGCAGTAGGCTACTAAGGCGAGTCAAGAGGAGTTACGAATGCCTGAGGAACGTAAAGACCGCGGCTTCTATAAGAAGTATTACCGGGAGATTGACGTTGTCCACGGCTTGCAGACCAAGCCCGAGGACCGCGACTGGCTCCTAACGACGCCTAAGGACAACGTGAAGCAGTCGGACATCGTTCTCTACCTTGGTTGCAACGTGCTCCGCACCAGCTACATGATCAGCACGGTCACCGACATCTTCAAGCTGATGGGCGTTAGCTACGCAGCCGTCGGCGGCAAGACCTTCTGCTGCGGCATCCAGCACTACCAGCGGGGCGATGAAGATGCGGCCATGTCCGTGGCCGCTACGACCGCCGCCAATTTCCAGAAGTTCCAGCCGGAAAAAGTAGTGATGTGGTGTCCGTCATGTATCTACTTCTACGACGATGTTATGGACATGCGCGGCAAGAGTTTCGATTTCAACCACGTCGCCGAATTCCTGGTGGACAACATCGACAAGCTGGATTTCCAGCCTCAACCCGAGATCACCGTGGCCATGCACTACCACACGGGCCGGGAGCAGTCCGACGCTGAAGCCCGGAGCGCCCAGTTCCTGCTGTCCAAGCTGCCTGGCGTAACGCTCATCGATGTGGGCACCGACGCACGTTTTGGCCGCCACTGCACCCCCGCCGTGCGCGAGAAGATGGGGGAACACGAGTGGGAGGGCATGGCCACCGGGTTCGTCGAAAAGGCAATCGAGGAAGGAGCGAACACATTCGCCACCCTCTACCACGGCTGCCAACGGCACATGTGCCGCTACGAGGGCGACTACCCGGTCAAAGTAGAGCACTACCTGACTTTGGTGGGCCGGGCCTTGGGAATCGAGCACGAGGACCTGCACAAGAAACACGTGCTCTCGGGTGATGTCGACGCCATCATGGAAGAGACCAGCCCCTGCGCCGTAGCCAACGGCATCTCCCCAGAAGAGGCCCGCCTAACCATCGAAAAGAACTACGTGGTGCAGTAGCTGCCTCTACTCCTCCCAAGGCATCCTTTCGTCGCCGGAGCGGGTGCGCCTGGGGGCGTCTTGACCGCCGCCCGTTAAGGCCGGCTCAGGCCGCTCGGCGGTGCCGATGCTTCCGTCGCTGAAGATTACGCCGTCTTCGCAGTAGGCCTCGATACGGCCACCCCCGAACTGCTCACGGTAGAGGTTGGCATACAGCCCTCCGTACGCCAGCAATTCATCATGGGGGCCGTGCTCCACTATCCGGCCCCGGTCCACCACGTAGATCACATCGGCCGCGATGATGGTCGACAATCTGTGGGCTATGACCATGGTGGTGCGGTCACGCATGAGCGGTTGCAGCGCCGATTGTACGTAACGCTCGCTGACCGTATCCAACGCCGAAGTTGCCTCGTCCAGTATCAGTACGCGCGGCTGATGCAGTATCACCCTGGCGATGGACAGGCGCTGCCGCTCCCCGCCGGACAACCGGAACCCTCTCTCACCGACAACGGTGTCATACCCCTCGGACATCTCCATGATGCGGTCGTGGATAAAGGCCGCTTTGGCCGCCTCGATCATCTCGTCCCTCGAAGCCTCCGGTCGGGCGTAGAGCAGGTTCTTCTCCATAGTGTCGTGGAACAGATAGCTGTCCTGGGTCACGAAGCCAATGACCGCCGCCAGGTCCACCTGCCTGATCTCTCTGACATCCGTGCCGTCGATGGAAACGGAGCCTTCCGTAACGTCATAGAGCCGGGGCACCAGGTAGGCCAGGGTTGTTTTACCGGCCCCGCTGGGGCCCACGAACGCGGCCAATTGGCCGGGAGGAATGTTCAGGCTGACCCCATCCAACGCCCACAAACGGGACTCTTCTTCCAATTCCTGTTCGGAGTTTTCGTCACTGGGTTCGCCGTACGACCGGGCGTAGTTGACGCGCACCGAGTCGAATGTGATGCCACCGGAAACTCTTTCTAGATCCAACGACCTGGCGTCGGGGGAATCCACGATGTCCTGTTTAAGGTCAAGGTATCCGTAGATACGCTCGAATAGCGCGAAAGATGACTGAAGCTCGACCGAAACCTGGAGCAGCCGCCCCACGGGGAAGTACAGGCGGCTTTGCAACGTGGTGAAGGCGATAATGGTGCCGGCGGTAACGGCTGGGGAGCCGCTGCCGGACATCATATAGCCCGCCAACAGGTAGATGAACGCCGGGGAGATCGACAGGAAGGTCATCACTACCGCGAAGAACGAGTGGCCGATCATTTGCTGCCGCACCGCCAGGTCGGACAGTTCCTGGTTGTGGCGGTGAAAATTGGCCATTTCCTGAGTCTGGCGGCCGAATAATTTAGCCAGCATGATGCCCGAGACCGACAGGGTCTCTTGGGTGATAGCCGTGACCTCGGCCATGGACCGCTGGGCCTCGGATGTAACGGCCCGGCGCTTTTTGCCAACGTACTTGGTCAGTGCGAAAAAGAAGGGCACCGTCGCCACAGCCACGATGGTCAATTGCCAGGACAAGATCAGCATGGCGACTAGGGTGCTCAGGAATATAACGGTGTTGGAAAGTGTGTCCGTCAGGGTGCTGGTAACCACAGCCTGAATTCCGCCCACGTCATTGGAGATACGGGACTGAATCTCTCCGGTGCGAGTGCTGGTGAAGAACCCCAGAGACATCCCTTGCAGGTGGGCGTAGACCGAGTCTCGAAGATCGCGCATAACGCTCTGGCCTACGTGGTTCGTCATGTAGGTCTGGATCACGCCCATGATGCCGTTGGCGATTGCGATGGAAGTCATGACCGCCGCCAAGATCCAAAGGAGTTGCAGGTCCGGGCCGCCGGAGGACGGGAAAAGGCCTGAGTCGAAGACCGTCCTGATTAGCAGAGGGTTGATCACCCCGATGCTGGCAGTGACCAGGATCAAAACCGCCACCGAGACCACTTGGAAACGGTACGGTCGAAATAACCGTATCGTTCGCCGAAGCATCGGACTGGACAGAGGAGGTAGGCCGAGTGTGTTTCTCTTGTCTACTGGCTGTTCCGGCACGACGCGGTGCATCATGGGCTCCACCTATGTTTCAGAGCGGCACGATTGCGCCGCTTATTTTTTATTCTGGCACGCTATCCAAGCGCGGGTGAGTCGTGAACTCATTCTACCATTCAATAACTGAGGGAACGGACGACTTTGGCGTTGAAGCGCGGAAATCCCCCTTAATCCCGCTCTACGAAAGGGGGAGACGGCGATCACCACGACCGAGATACCTTGCCACAACACTGTCATTCTGAGGAGCGCCGTAGGCCGACGAAGAATCTTGCAATCGTCAACTTGGCAGATCCTTCGCTTCACTCAGGATGACATTGGGACGGGCTGGAATTACGCATTGATGCTGCATGGCAATGAAAAATGGAAAACGTAGCCCCCTTCATAAAGCGGGATTAAGGGGGATTTCCGTCACTCCTCCAGAGTCGTGATGTCCCCCGGGTCCAGTCCCAGCTCGTTGGCTTTTAGTAGGCGGCGCATGATCTTGCCCGAGCGGGTCTTGGGCAGCGTAGGCATGAATTCCAAGTCGGCGGGTACTGCGATGGGACCCAGTTGTTCACGGACGTGTAGTTTCAGGGCCGCAATCATTTCGTCGGACCCCTCTTGGCCCATGCGCAGGGTTACGAAGGCCTTGATGACCTCACCGCGAAGTTCATCAGGCTTTCCAATGACCGCTGCCTCTGCTACAGCGGAGTGGGAAACCAACGCGCTCTCAACCTCCGCCGAGCCGATGCGGTGGCCAGCCACATTCAATACATCGTCGGCGCGGCCCACCACCATGTAATAGCCGTCGTCGTCGCGAAGGGCCACGTCGCCGGTGAGGTAGACGCCGGGGATAGTGTTCCAATCCTTGGCGTAGCGTTCGGGGTCGCCGAACACGGTCCGGTAGAAGTGGGGGAACGGCTTGGTGATCACCAGAAACCCGCCCTTGTCCGGCTCGGTGATGGGCTGTCCTTCCCGGTCTACGATGTCCAAGGAAGCTCCGGGCATCGCGACGCCCACCCGGCCCGGTCTGACCGGCAAGGTGGCCGGGGTGCCCAGGCAGGGGCCGCCGGTCTCGGTCTGCCACCAGTTGTCCACGATATGGCCCCACTCGCCGTTGCCGCAGATGAACTCGTAGGTCCACTTCAGGGCCTCGGGATTGAGTGGTTCGCCGGCGCAGGTCAAGAACCGCAGCGACCTAAGGTCATATTTCTGGGCGTATTCTTCGCCGTAGCGCATTAGCATGCGCAGTAGAGTCGGCGCGGTGAACATGACGTTTACGCCGTATTTCTCGATAATCTCGTAGAAGACTCCCGGGTTCGGATGGTCGATGGCCCCCTCGCGAAAGACCGTGGTAGCCCCGGCTACCAACGGCGCGTAGACGATATAGCTGTGGCCCACAACCCAGCCGATGTCAGATGTGCACCAGAAAACGTCGTCGTCCTTAACGTCCCAAAAGGTCTTGAAGTGGTAGTAGGTACCCACCATGTAGCCACCGTGGACGTGGAGCACGCCCTTGGGTGTGCCGGTGGTGCCGCTGGTGTAGAGGATATACAGCGGGTCCTCGGAATCCATCTCCTCGGCCGGACAGTGGATGCTGCTTTCAGCCATCAATTGGTCGAAGTCGACATCTCTGGCTCCAGGGTTCTCCGGCGGCCCCTTTCGGCTCCAGACCACCACGTGTTCAACCAGGTCCATGCCATCGACGGTCTGGTCGCAGATGCCCTTCAAGTCGACCTCGTTGCCCCTCCGATAGCCGACGTCGGCGGTGATGACCACCTTTGCCTGGGCGTCCAATATCCGACCCCGCAGCGAACCGACGCTGAACCCAGCGTAGACCACGCTGTGCACCGCTCCGATGCGGGCGCAGGCCAGCATGGCGATGGCGCCCTCGGGTGAGAGCGGCATATAGATGACCACACGGTCGCCTTTCTTCACCCCAAGGGATTTTAGGCCATTGGCGAAACGGTTGACCATCTGCGCCAACCGACCGTAGGTGAACACACGCTCCGATCCGTCCTCGCCCAAGAAGATGAATGCCGCCTTGTTCTTGTTACCGTTGGCCAGGTGGCGGTCTAAAGCGTTGGACGTGATATTGCACTTGCCGCCCAGGAACCATTTGAAGGTGGGATAGTTCCACTCAAACACCTTGTCCCAGGGCTTGGACCAGTCCAATTCTTTGGCCACGCGCTCCCAAAAAGCCTCGGGATTCTCCACCGAATCTTTGTATTCAGCTTCGTGGTCCTGTAGGTAGGCCTGTTGCACCAAGGCTGGAGGCGGCAGAATCTGGCCGGTCTCTTGGAGTAGGTGGTCGATCTGTCCTTGCTGGACCATAGGTAGCTCCTTAGCTGACGGCTATCGGAATTTTGGCATCACTTCTTCGGCGAAAAGTTTCATGGAGCGCATCACTTTGTCGTGCTCCATGCTGCCATAGGAGAAGTGGGCGGTGTAGTACTGAACATTGTGCTGGTCGCGCAGTCGTTGGATGCCTTCCACCACGCAGTCTGGGGTGCCGAAGTAGGCGGTGGATTTCAGCCTCGAATCATAGCTGGGTGGGTCCTCGGGCCGGGTTTTGACCCAATTGTCCAGATCGGCGTAGATCTCGCTGCCCCCTTTGAGGGTGCGGCGGTATCCGTTCAGGTCGGCCACCCAGTCCATGGCCTCATGAGGGTCTTTCTCGGCCGTTTTCTGGTCCTCGGCCACGTAGGTCACCCGGAAGAAGGGCATGTCCTCCCATCGGGGCGCCACGCCCGCCTCAGCGCACTTGGCTGCGTACAGGTCCCGTAGTCCGAGCACGTCCGCATTCGGGGTGTTGGCGCTGGTGAGCATGGGCAGGCCGCGGAACACAGCATCGTCGATGGTGCCCGGCGTCCTGGACACCGCCAGGTACATGGGTGGATGGGGTTTCTGGATTGGCGTGGGCGCTATCGTAAGGTCGTCCACCTGGTAATGGTCTCCGTGGTAGGTGAACCCAGGCGTACTCCAAAGGCCCAGGATGATGTCTACGATCTCATTGAACCGCTGGGTCCTGGTCTCGTAGTCGACTTTGAAGTTAGCGTACTCATAAACCACCTGTCCACGGCCGATCCCAAAGTCCAGGCGGCCATCGCTCAAGAGGTCCATCATGGCGGTCTCCTCGGCCATGAACACCGGGTCGTGGAAGTTTAGGACGCTCACCCCCGTGCCGATGCGAATCTTTTTGGTCTGGCCAGCAACGTAGGTTGCCAGTGGCAGAGCGGATGGAACGATGCCGAAGCGGGTGAAGTGATGCTCAGCTAACCAGACGGACTCGAATCCCAACTCCTCTGCGTACTGTATCTGTTCGATCATTTCGTGGTAGAGGCGGCCCTGGTGAGAAGGGTCCCGCTGGGGCCAGGAAGGCAAGACAAACATACCGAATTTCATGGATGGTGGAGGCTCCGGTCCGGCGGACAGCATGGTCTGCCGGTATTGGTTTTTGGTGGCCCTATTCTACCTGCCCCATACTACCCAGGCAAGGTAAGCCACCCTCGTGGACCGCGCCTAAGCCCGCAACAATGTTGACCGCCCAAACTTCATCGCCTACAATTTGCTGACTCTAATTCTGAGACTGGACCGGTACGGCTCAATAGGCCCGGGAGGACCAATGGCGAATGAGGGATACGCACGCCCAGAACTCTTGGTGGACTCCGCCTGGGTGGATGCCCATAAAAACGATTCCAACGTTGTGATTGTCGACTGCGAAGTCGATGCCGCCTACGCCCGCGGCCACATACCCGGCGCGGTCTTAGTGCCGGACAACTACGAGAAAGACCCGGACTCGGGCCGGTTGTTCTTAATGAATCCGGAACAGTTCAAAGCCATGTGCGAGGGCCTGGGCATCGGCGACGAGACGTTGGTGATCGCCTACGACCATTCTCGCAGCCTGACCGCGGCCCGCCTCTGGTGGGCACTCAACACCTACGGCCACACCAACGTTAAGATCCTGAACGGGGGATGGCGGGCCTGGATCGCCAACGGCGGGACAGTGGACTTTGGCCGAGCCAAGATAAAGTCAGTCACCTTCACTCCCAAGTACGACGACTCCAAACTAGTGAAGGTCGATGAACTCAAGGAAGCCTGCGAAGTCGGCGGTTCGGTGATCTGGGACGTGCGCAGCGACGGCGAATGGGGCGGCAGCATGACCCGCGGCAACAAGCGCGCCGGTCACGTGCCTGGAGCCGTGCACCTTGAATGGTTCAACCTGATGGACTCGGACACTAACGAGTTTAAACCGGCCGCCGAGATTCTACGGATACTGACGGAGCACGGTATCACTCCCGACAAGAATGTCTACACTTATTGACAAGGTGGCATACGAGCGGCGAACAGTCTGTTCGTCATGCAATTGGCCGGTTTCAACAGCACAAAGAACTACGACGGGTCCATGGGTGAGTGGGCAAACCTGGAGGACACACCCTTAGAGGTATAACCCGCATCTAACCGGGTCGCAGATCTAACCAAATCAGACCAAACTGAATAGAGAACGAGAAAACGATTCCAGGATATTTCATGGGAATGGTTCACGCAATCAAAGACGGAGAGGCATTTGGGGCGTATCAGCAAGTTGCCCTGCCAACGATTGAGAAAATTGGCGGTAAGCCGCTGTTTTTCAGCACGAACATCGAAGCTGCGGACGGCGACTGGGCCCCGATGGGCATCATTGTGGTCGAGTTTGAAAGTAGCGGACAGTCCCGGAAGTGGCACAACTCGGCGGAGTACCAAACAGTAATCGGTCAGCGTCTTGACTCCACTGACAGCAACACAGTTTTCATGGACGTCGAGTAACCGACCACAGAATAAGAATCGATACCGATAAAAGGGTAGGGGCACGGCAATGCCGTGCCCCTACCCTTTTAATACAGCACCTTGTTTTAGGCAGAGGCCAATTCTTTAGTCATCTTGCGTATAACCTGCTCTGGGCTGCTCCCAACGTCCACGCGTATAGAACGGCGTCCGGCCGCCCGCAGCGCTTGAAGGTCTCCCAAGGCTTGAGCATCGGCCAGCGCGCTAAAGGTGAACGGCGTCCCTGGAATATCGACGCTCTGGGCGTGTTCAGCCGTGATCTGCAGAAACAGCCCCGACGCTGGGCCGCCTTTGTGTAGTTGGCCGGTGGAGTGCAGGAACCGTGGCCCGTATCCCATAGTCGTTGCGATTCCAAACCTCTCCGTCACCCTGCGGCGCAGGTCCTCCAAGGCAGAATCAACCGCAGAAGATTGCGGGATGTAGGCCATGATGACCACATAGTCACCCGGTGTCGCCATCTCCA
>VFHG01000151.1 GCA_009392075.1 SAR202 cluster bacterium | reverse complement strand
TGGGCTGTATTTCGGCCTACGCGGTTCAATACGCTCCCCTTATTATTGCCAACTTCGTAGAAAAGGCCCTGGATTTAGGTTGCCCAACTATCCGGGCCAGAACGTCTCTTGCACCTGATTGGTGGTGGTGTCCCGTCGGGCATGGAACCAGCGCCGACAACCGTATCGGTGGTTCCACCATTCCTGCTGCACCCCGGCGCGGTTGGTGCGGAAGTAGAAGAAAGAAGTCCATTGGTCCTGTAGTGCATTCGGCGCTGGGCGGGAGGTCACTTCTCCTCCGAACCGGAACTCATCAACACTACGCTCGCCGCAGTTGGGGCAGGCTATGAGGAAAGACATGTTTCGCTAAAACAACGTGAGGTAGCGTTCGATTTCCCAAGGCGTAACCTGGCGGTGGTACTCACGCCATTCGGATTCCTTCTGGTCCACGAATTCGTCGTAGATTACGCCGAGTGACTCCCGCACGACTTCGTCATGCTTCAACTCGACCAGAGACTCGGCCAAGGATTGGGGCAGGAGCCGGATGCCGCGGCGGCGAATCTCGTCTAGGCCAAGATCGTACATGTTGCCTAGATTTGGCTCGCCGGGTTCCAGCTTTCTGTTGATACCGTCCAGCCCGGCTGTTAGGTAGGCGCCGAAGGCCAGGTAGGGATTGCACGCCGACGACATCGTCCGGTCTTCCAGGTGGCCAGGACCTGCGGTGCGAATCATTTGAGTGCGGTTGTTGTCGCCGTATGATATGAAGGCAGGTGTCCAGAGGAAGCCCGAGGTCGATCCCGTCAGGGCCGGGCCCACTTGGAGTCTCTTGTAACAGTTCACCGTTGGCGACATCACGGTGCAGAGCGCCGGTGCGTGGGCAAAGATGCCACCGATGAAGTGGTAGGCCGTTTCCGATAGGCCAAGACCCCGCGGGTCCTCCTCGTCCAAGAACAGGTTCTCATGTGTTGCCGCGTCGGCCAAGTGGTAGTGGATGTGCCCGGCGCTGCCTGTCCGGTTGGTGAACGGCTTGGCCATGTGAGTGGCGATAGCGCCGTATTTCTGGGCGTATTGGCTGCTCATCATCTTAAAAAAGGTATACCGGTCGGCGGTCGTGAGAGCATCGGAATAGACAAAGTTGATTTCGTACTGCCCGTTTGCATCCTCATGGTCAGATTGGTAGGCATCCCAGCCGATCTTTTGCATAGCGTCCATCATGTCAGTCAGGTAGCCCATTACGTTTGAGATGCCCTTGAAGTCGTAACAAGGCTTGCGCAGTGTGTCCATGTCGTTGGGGTCCCAGACAGCGATGGTGCCGTCATCGTTCTTGGTCACCAGGAAGTGTTCCGGCTCGATGCCCACATAAAATTCGTACCCGTCGCGCCTTATGTTTGACAGAACCCGCTTGAAGTTCTGGCGCGGGCAGAACATGTGTGGGGCGCCGTCTACGAACAGGTCGCAGGCGAATCGTACTAGGCCCTCGGTCCATGGCACGGGAGTGTAGGTATCTAGGTCAATTCGCGCCAACATGTCGTGGGAGTGGGGGCCTTGACCCATGCCCCCTAAGGCACCGCCTGCGAACCCTGCGCCTACATCCAACACATCGTCAAGGTGGTCAGCCGGCACCATTTTGGCCTTGGGTGAACCGTTCAGGTCCACAAATTGCGTCAGCACGTAACGGATATTCTCATCATGCATCCGCGCCTTGATTTCTTCTCGTGTCACCATGCTACTCCTGAAAAAGGGACGAAGGCTCGATGCCCGTCGTTGCCGGATCGGTCTGCCTACTCGCCAAACACCTTGTTTGTGCCGACCAACGGAATCCTGGCCATGGCCGAGGCTTCCAATGTCAGGGCCGCCAGGTCTTCGGGCTCCAGGCTGTGAACATCGCTCTTGCCCAAAGAACGGGTGAGAAGGGTCATTTCCATGGTCATGGAGTTGATATAGTTGGCTACCCTTTCCGCGCCCTCATCTGGATCCAACCTCTGCGTCAATAATGGGTCTTGTGTAGCGATGCCCACGGGGCATTTGCCCGTATGGCAATGGTGGCAGAGTCCTGCCTCGACGCCAATCTCCTCGGGGAAGTTGCTCTCGGGAATCTCTTTGTTGCAGTTGAGGGCGATCAACGCTCCAAGGCCTATCGCCACGGCGTCGGCGCCCAAGGCCAGGGCCTTCGCTGCATCGGCCCCGTGGCGAATGCCGCCGGAAGCGATGAGGCTCACTTTGCCATAGAGGCCAAGTTCTCGAAGGGCCTCCCGGGCCATGACGATGGCAGGTACGGTTGGGATCCCGCTGTGTTCGATCAGGACTTCGGCCGAGGCGCCGGTGCCGGCGACCATGCTGTCGATTACGATCGCATCTGCCCCGGCTTTGGCCGCTAGTTTGACATCGTCATCTACCCGGCAGGCCCCTAACTTCACATGCACCGGCACGCGCCAGTCGGTGGCCTCGCGGATCTGCTCGATCTTCACCGCCAGGTCGTCGGGACCCAGCCAGTCGGGGTGGCGTGCGGGGCTTCGCTGATCTATGCCTTGAGGTAGGTCGCGCATCTCGGCGACGTCCCCTTGGACCTTGATGCCCATGAGCATCCCACCGGTGCCGGGTTTTGCTCCTTGCCCGACCACAATTTCCACGGCCTGGGCTCCGGCCAGATGGTGAGGATTGAAGCCGTACCTGCTGGGCAGCACCTGATAGACGAGTTTGTCGGAGGCGTCACGCTCACCCTGGAGCATACCGCCGTCTCCCGTGCAACTGGCTGAGCCAATCATCGTAGCCGCCTTCCCCAGGGCTATTTTGGCGTTGGCCGACAAGGCGCCGTAGCTCATTCCGCTGATGTAGATGGGAGTTTCCAAAACCAGGGGTTGCTCGGCGTTAAGGCCGCCGATTACGGTACGTGTGTTGCAGCGCTCCTTGTATCCCTCTAGGGGGAACCGTGTCAGTCCGGTTGAAAGGAAGGTCAGGTCGTCGAAGTGGGTGACGTTTTGAAATGATGAGAACCCGCGGATCCTATACCGGCCCAATTCCGCCTTGGAATGGATATCGTCCATCACCCATGGCGCCCATATTTGGCTGCTACCTGTGACCATGGCGGCGCTCCTTAAAGGGCCAATTTTTCCAATCTTTCCAGGGTGTCGTAGTGGTATAGCTTCTTGGCGGAGACTACTTTGGTGAAGCTGCGCTTGTTCTCGATGCCGTGGTCTCGGAGAGTTGCCAACACGTCCAGTAATTCCTCTTCGGATATCTCTTCGATGGTGGCGTCGGCGCCCAGCGAGGCTATGCTGCCGCCCACATAGATCGTCCCCTCGTACATGGAATCGCCAAGGGCTTCACCCGCATCGCCACAAATAATGATACGGCCCTTTTGCATCATGAATCCGGTCAAAAAACCGGAATTGCCGGCGACGATGAGCGAACCACCTTTCATCGAGATTCCGGCCCTGGCGCCGGCGTCGCCGCCCACGAACAATTCCCCACCGCGCATGGTGGACCCGACCGATGCTCCCGCGTTCTTGGACACGCTAATTTTGCCGGCCATCATGTTTTCACCCAGCGCCCAACCCGCGTTGCCCTCTATAACCACTTCGGGTCCGTCCAACATGCTGGCGGCGTAATAGCCGACGCTGCCCTCGAAGCGAATAGTGCACATGTTGAAGATCGCAACGCCAAGGTTGTGCCGGGCATTAGGGTTAAGGACCGTGATCTCTTCACCCTTTGCAGCCAAATCCTTGAGACGAATGTTTAATTCTCTAGTTGAGAGGCCAGCAGCATCTATAGTAGCCAGGTCATAACCTCGCTATTTTGCGGCTCGATGCGTTCGATTTCTTCGGCGAACACGCCCCGCAGCGAAATCTCTTCGGACGCAATGGCGATGACATCATCGGTCTCCATTGTCACCAACGGCTTTGCGGACCATTGGTCTTTGGCGTAGCCGAGGCCATCCTTGGTGGCAACCAAATAAGTGAACGTCCCGTCCAGGTCATCCAACGACGACCGTAGCGCCTGTTTTAGACCTTGACCCTCGGCCAGTTTACCTGCGAGGTACACCGCAATTATTTCTGAATCGTTACCGGTCTGAAAATGATGGCCTTGGTCTTCGTACATCCGCTTCAATTTGTGGTAGTTGGTGAGTTGTCCGTTGTGCACCACCGTAATGTCGGGAAAAGGGTAAGCCCAAAAGGGATGCGCGTGGTTTACGTCCACTCTGCTTTCGGTCGCCATGCGCACGTGCCCGATGCCATGGGTCCCCAGTATTTCGCCGACACCATGTTTCACGTCCATCATTGCTGGAGTTCCAATATCTTTGATGACCTCAGATGTAGTCCCGATACTATGAATCGCCACCCCAGGGACTTTGATGAGTGCATCAGCTAAATCCGCCACCTCACCCTGGTAGTTGACCACCAGGCGGAGAAATTGGTCCAGAGTGCTCGTGGAACGTATCACTCCCCCCGCATGCCGCACCGTCTCCTCTGAACGGGCCGCCACCGACGAGATGTCTTGGACATTCTCGGTCCATATACGAATCACTAAATCCCCATCGATCTGCTCTCCCATGATCGTGACTCCACTCGAGTCCTTGCCTCGATGGGTCATGGGTTCGAGCATCATGACCAAATCATTACCCACATGGAAAGACCCCTCAGACCCGGCTCGTTTGTAGAGGATGCCACTTAGCCCGCACATGTTGAACCCCGTGTATCGACTGAATGAGCGCAGTATATCAAAGGCCGTCAAAATCTGTACTGAAATGGGTTTGGAAGTGACAAAAGCCTTTTGTTCCCTGTGATTGCTGGCGTATCAGGATTCGACGATTAGTCAACTGGCTCTCCGTTGGTAGTGTTCGCGGCTAGATAAAAGATGCGTTCACGCTGCCCAATCGAGTGAATGTGATATTGATATTGTCGCCAGGTGATACTCGAATCGGGGTAACTACCGATCCAGAAATAATTATTTCCCCGGCTCTTAGGTAATCATCGAACTCGGCCGTTTTATTAGCCAGCCAGGCGACCGGATTAATAGGGTTGCCCATTACCTCGAATCCGGTTCCTGATCCGACGAGTAGGCCATTATGTTCGACTGTAGCCCCTTCATATTGAAGGTCAATGGCCGCTAGACCAATCATCCTCGACCCAATGATTATTCCCCCATGTAAAGCTTGGTGAGCAATAACGTCGGTTGAACGAATTCCTTCACCTTGGACCTTAATATCGACTAGCTCTATGGCTGGCAATACGGCTTGCGTCGCGGCCATGACCTGGACAGGTGTCGCGCCAGGTCCTCTAAGATCATCCTTGAGTATGAAGGCGATTTCTGCCTCACAATGAGGATCAGCCAGCTCCGATAATGGAACCGCTGATCCGTTAGCGTATACCCTTGTATCCAAAATGTGGCCAAAGCACGGTTCGTCCACTCCTAGATGAGCTCTTGCGGCCTTGGTGGTTAATGCTACCTTGTGTCCTCGGATAACCTCACCTGAGTCTTTTAGATGTTCGACAAGTCTATATTGGATTGCATACGCATCTGCCTCAGTTAACTCATGATTCAGAAATGGACTGCACAAGGTTCCTGTGCGAAAAGATCGAAGCACCTGGTGAAGGGTTTCCTCTATGGTGGAGTTATTGTCCGACATGCTGTCCTCTCTCAACAAAACTTGGTTCTAAACTCTGAGCATGTAAATCGCTGCTTTAAAAAGTGGCCTGAAATTTCAAGGCTTATTGCAAGACAATAGACGTACCAGCCATCCTATACTAGGATGACCAAGATAACGGCCCTAGAAAACATATTGGTACGAGTTGGAAAGTATTAGAGCTAATTCCTGGATATAATCTGTTATGAACATCGAGTGAGTAAGGAGAAGTTTCATGCCTGGTGCGACTATAACCGTCGGTAACGTGGAAATCACAGCGGTACACGACAACGAAGGCGCTTTACCCCTAAGTATGGTGTTCCCTGGAGTTGACGCGGAATTATGGGTTCCTTATCAACAAAAATACCCTGAGTGCTTTAACGGAGATAACAATGAAAATTTTGCCGCACATTTCGATTGTTACGTGATTCGCTCTGAAGGGCGCATTATATTGGTAGACACCGGTGTGGGAAGTATGGCCACTAATCCTGGGGCTGTTACTGCTTTCGCCGGCGGGGCCGATGGCAGGCTTTTGTCGGACTTGCAATCTGCTGGCGTAAACAAAGAGGATATTGATACCGTATTCTTAACCCATTTACACCCGGACCACGTGGGTTGGAACGTTAACAACGACGGGCCTTCTCCCGTCCCCGCTTTCCCAAACGCCAGGTATGTTTTTCATCAAGATGACTGGGAGGCGTTTCGTCCACCACGAGATAGCGAGGTATTTGGATTGACTTTCTGGGAAGAGACGCTTGCGCCTTTGGAAGCGGCTGGGGTGACAAAGCCTCTATCTGGTGAACAATCTATTACCTCCGAAATAACTGCTATTCTGACGCCAGGGCATACGCCTGGATCGATGAGCTTGGCTATTGATTCAGGCGGTGAAAAAGCTCTCGTGATGGGAGATGTTTTTCACGGTCCACCCCAAGTTAGCGAACCAAGTTGGGTTTTTGCTTTCGATGCAGATCCAGATACAGCAGTTCAATCCCGGAATAGAATGTTGGACCGTGCAGAGGCTGAAAACGCTATCATGGCCATATGCCATAGTACTGGGTTTGGGCGGATCGTATCACAAGAAGGCAGAAGATATTGGCAAGGCTTATGACGCCGATATTTATTGA
>VFHG01000150.1 GCA_009392075.1 SAR202 cluster bacterium | reverse complement strand
GTCCAGTTGGACTCAGTCTTCGCTGGCGAATCGGCGAATTCGGTGCGGCGGGCAGAGAACATAGCCAATCCCATGAACACCAGTGAGTCGATCAACAACCGAGTCCTCTTGGTCAGTTCAACTGAAGATCTGTTCTCAACTTGGGAAGCTTTATCTTTACCCCAACGGGCCGAAACGCTGCACCAAGAAGCCGGCGAACACTTGTCCCACGTCCTAGAGTGGCTAACCCTGGAGCTTCGGGCCGTCCAAGCCCAGGACGGCGCCTTTTAAAACGCCGCTAACGACATGATTCAAGAGCTCATCGCCAGGAATTTCACTCTGAAACGCAACATGGATAACCTCCGGTTCATCCTCAACATCCCAACATAACCTTCGTGTGTCCCAGCGGTAGGTGCCGCGACTGGCTTGATATGCGATAATGCCGTCTGCCGCGAATCACGCTCACGTTTATAGCGTTCCAGCTTTAGCGAGCGGGAGCGCCCCAAAACCCAGCCATAAACCCCAAAGAGGAGCAGGCCGCCATGAAATACGACTACATAATTGTTGGAGCAGGTTCCGCTGGATGCGTCATCGCCACCAGACTGTCCGACGACCCCAACATTTCGATCCTGCTGTTAGAAGCCGGGCCCGATTACCCCGACTTTGAGCATTATCCGGACGACCTGAAATTCGGGTACAACCAGACCGCTTCCGCCGTGGATGCGCCCCACAACTACTCATTCCAGGGCAACACCACACCCGAGCAGACTACACCCATCCCGGTACCCAGAGGCAGGGTGGTGGGAGGCTCCAGCGCCATCAATGGCCAGGTGCTGCTGCGCGGTGTTCCGGAGGACTACGACGCCTGGGCCGCCATGGGCAACGACCAGTGGGGCTTCACCGACGTTCTCCCCTACCTGAGAAAACTGGAGACCGACACAGACATTCATGACGATTTCCACGGCTCGGAAGGACCCATCCCGGTACGCCGCCACAAGCGGGATACTTGGCTGCCGGCCCAGAATGCGTTCTATGCCGGCTTCCGCGCTCTGGGTCATCCCGACGACCCAGACATGAACCACCCGGAATCCGCCGGCGTGGGCCCCATCCCAATGAACAACCCCAATGGAATCCGCATGAGCACCGCACTGACCTATCTGGCTGAGTGCCGCCATCGGTTGAACCTAACCATCAAGCCCAACGTTACCACTCACCGGGTCATCTTCGATGGCAATCGCGCCACCGGAGTGGAAGTGGAGAGCGACGGCGAGCGGTTCGTGGTAGAAGCCTCCCGGGTAATCCTGTCTTGCGGGGCCATTGGCTCACCGCAATTGTTGATGCTATCTGGAGTCGGTCCCAAAGCAGTGTTGGACGGGCTAAGCATTCCCCTGGTCCTCGAGGTCCCAGGCGTCGGCCAGAACCTTAGGGACCACCCCAACGTCCGTGTGCCTATCGAAGTGCAAGACGATTTCCCGCTCAATCCTGAAGACCCGCGGTCGCAGGTGGCCCTCCGTTACACCGCCACCGGCTCGGACCTGCGCAATGACATCCAGATCATGGCATCGTCATTCTCTTCGCCGATCTCGGGCGACCCCCTGGAGGCCGAGGGAATCCGGTTCACCTGCATCTTGGAGCTGGCCTACGGCTCCGGTAACCTGAAGATTACATCCACCGACCCCAACGTCCAGCCCGAGTTGAACTATAACTACTTCCAGGACGACCCCCGAGACCTTGAACGGCTCAGGGAGGCGGTCAGGAAGTGCATCGAGGTCTTGGATCACGACGACTACAAACCCATCGTCAAGCAGATGCTGGAGCCCCAGCCTGCCGACCTGGTGTCGGACGACACGTTGGACCTCTGGTTGAAGCGTAATGTCACCACCACCCAGCACATCTCGGGTACCTGTAAAATGGGTCCTGACTCCGACTCCATGGCGGTGGTGGACCAGCAAGGCAATGTCAAAGGGTTGCAGGCCCTGCGCGTCGCCGATGCGTCGATAATGCCCGACTGCATCCGCGCCAACACCAACTGCACCACCATCATGATCGGCGAGCGAGTGGCCGACTGGATCAAGCAAGGCCAGTAAACGAGCCAGTAGAAAGGAATAATAACCGGGAGTACAGATGCGATTCGGCAGCTTCGTTTTTTCCATCAGCGCCGACCAGAACGCCGATCATGACGTGATTGCCCAAACACTCAACGAGATCGAACTCGCCGAAGAGGTGGGCTTCGACGCGGTATGGCTCACGGAGCACCACTTCGACGGAGCGGTGGCCTACGCCGACCCGGTGGTTTTCGGCGCCGCCGTGGCCGCCCGGACCAAGCGTGTCCTCATCGGATTCGCGGTGGTCGAGATGGCCCTGCATCACCCCGTGCGGCTAGCGGTGCAAACATCGCTGTTAGACCACCTAAGTAACGGCCGGCTGATCATGGGCACCGGCCGCGGCTCAGCCTACAACGAGTACGAATACATCGGCTACGGCATCACCTTGGAGCAAGGCCGGGAAATGTTGGACGAGGCTGAAGAACTGCTGATCAAAGCCTGGACGGGGAAAGACGTGGTCCACAAGGGCAGATTCTGGGACCTTTCTTTCCCTGGGCTCCGGCCCCAGCCCTACCAGAAACCCCACCCACCCATCGTGCGGGCCTGTATCTCCGAAGATTCCATGGTTGCCATGGGCAAGGCCGGACGCCCTGTGTTGATTGGCGTACAGACTCTGGACACCCTTAAGCGCCGGTTTGGTCTCTACCAAGAAGCCCTAGAAAATTCAGGGCTCAGCGAAGTTGACATAGAGAAAACCAAGGACCAGACCTGGGCACAACGGGCGTTATTCGTTTGCGACAGCGACCAGGAGGGATTGGAAGTGGCCGAGGCTGGGTTAGCCCGTTATAAGGCTCATCTGCTGGATGCCAGGGTCAGGTTCAATCCCGGCGGAGCGCCGCCTCCTCCTCCCGGCACGCCACCACCGGCGAGTGAGATGGTTGAGCACGCCTTCTTGGCCGGGACCCCAGCGACCGTGGCCGGCAAGATGGAAGAGCTTCGCGACCTCGGCGTGCGCAACGTGTTGCTGAACCCCAATGTGGGTCAGATCCCGTCCAAGCAGGTTGAAAAATCCTTGCGGATGTTTGGTGAGCAGGTGCTCCCCAGGTTCAAGGAAGAGTAGGCGTGACCAGCCAGAACCTTTTCGACCTCACGGGGAAAGTAGCCGTGGTCACCGGCGGCAACGGCGGCATCGGCCTGGGCATCTCCATGGGACTGGCCGGCGCCGGCGCCAACATCGTGATTGCCGCCCGCAGCGTCGA
>VFHG01000149.1 GCA_009392075.1 SAR202 cluster bacterium | reverse complement strand
AAGGCGGCATCGGGACTCATTTTATTATTTTCAACCCTCAATCTGGGGAGATTTCTTGGGCCAAACGGCCCACTTCAATCGGCCCAAACAGCACTTGAGGCTAATCTCTCACAAACCTAAGCTTATATCTGAAGCACCTAAACAGACACAAGGTCCAGCGCCACCGAGGTGATGGGATAAGAAATCAAAAAAGCAAGTGCTCGATGATTGGGTGCAATCGCCCCGTCTATCGCGCTTTAGCCATAGCCCCGGCTACGGTGGTTGAACTATGCCCGAGCGTTACTCTGAGGAACAGAAAGCGCTGGAACTCGAGTCCGCAGCATAGACTCACAGACACGGCAAATACCGGCCACCAAATATGCCCTCCCACCTACTAACGCACCCCGGCCGCCCTGCACTCGGGGGCGCTTTCACCTACTCGACGCCGATTCGTTGGTGAAGAGGCAAGACAGCGAATATCGCGGCGGCCAAGGCAAACAACCCAGCGATGTAATACACCCCAGCTTCGAACCCGGCGGCCTCGTATATCCCACCGGCGATCAACGGTGAGGCCGCTGCCATCAGGAAACTGATGAAGGACACCGCGCCAAGCCCCGTAGTAGCCACATCGCGCCCGACCACATCGAAATACGCGGCAGTGAGGATAGGCTGGTCCGGATACAAGAACAGGCCCAGCAAAGCGATGGTGACGGTTAACATCACACCGTCGTTGAACATGACCAACAGTAACGCAAAAACACAGGACCAGACTAGGCCTGGAACCAGCACCTGCTTCCGCCCGAGTTTATCGGATATCATACCCGCCACAGGTTTGGCCACCAGCCCGACTGCGATTAACATGCCGATGTGGAATCCCCGGTTGAACACACCAAGTTCCAGGTCGTTCCCCAAGTACAAAGGGAGCAGAGTCACCAGCGCCACTAGGGCCATAGAGCGCAGCCCGCGGACAGCCGTCATTCCCCACATCATCCGGCTTTTGAATAACGACTTGGTCATTGACAGCCGCTGGGCGAGGCCGACTACCTTGTCACCGTCTTCTTTGGCACCACCTATGCCCCGAAAAACCCAAAGGGCCATGAATCCCATGAAGAACGGCGCAATAGCGTAGATGCTCAGGATGCCCCGCCAACCCATGACCAGCAGCAAGGCCCCGGTGATCAGCGGACCGGCAACATCGCCGACGCTGCCGCCCACGCCATGAAAAGACAGCATCACACCTCGGCGACTGGCGAAATGGTGGGACAACGAAGCCGACGCCGGTAGGTGCCACAGCGAATGGGAGATCGCAACCACTGCAACGCCAAATAGCAGCAAGGGATAGGCCGGCGATATACCCATCAAGAGAGCGCCCAGGCCGGATGCTGCAACACAACCTGCCAACAGCCATCCCCACCACTTCCGTAGCGTGTCGACGACCACTCCGCCGGGCAGTGTGACCAGACCAGAGGCCAATTCGCGCATGGTGAGAATCCCGCCAACACCCACGCCGTTGAGCCCAAAGGTGCGCTGTATCTCGGGAAGCACCACCACGAAACTCTGAATGATCCAATGGAAAGCTACGTGACCAACCGCCAGTGCAGTGACCATCACGCGCGCCGTGAGCCTTATGTCTGTGGCCTGGCCGGGTGTCGTCTCAGATGCCGCCATGATTACCCTCTACCATAAGCTTGTTGGCGCCCTTTCTCCAAAGCTGCGGTTGAGCCTTGAGTATAACCAAGGCAGGGGATACAATCTGTCGACATACAGACAGAAAATACCTCAAACAGGACAGATATGCAGTCCAGTCCACATGACTCTTATGGCGAGGAGATCGACCGTCCAGTGGTGGTACGGGTTTCCGAATATCCGACTGGGTACAGCTCGGACCATCACTGGCATGCCAGAGGGCAACTGGTGTACGCCTGCGATGGCGTCGTGAAGGTAACCACCGAGCAAGGAGCGTGGATCGTCCCTCAGCACCGAGCGGTTTGGATCCCGGCAAAGATCGAGCATCAGATCGAATCTGCCGGTGCGTTTTCCATGCGGAGCCTGTATATCCAGGATGACCCAAAGTTGAAACTGTCGGATGTTTGTGGGGTGGTCGGCGTTTCGCCGTTATTGCGCGAGCTCATCCTCACCGCAGCGGAGGCGCCTCAACTCTACGACGTTTCGGGCCGGGACAGCCGGGTAATGGACTTGATCTTGGATGAGGTCCGCAGTTTGCCGGTGGAACCGTTGCACCTGCCCGAGCCCACGGACTCCCGCTTGCGGCAGATCACCGCGGCCCTAAGGGAAAACCCGGCAGACACACGCACACTGGAAGCCTGGGGCCGGGTGGCCGGAGCCAGTCCCAGGACGCTGGCCAGGTTGTTTTCAGCGGAGACGGGTATGACCTTTCGCCAATGGCAGCAGCAGGCTAGGCTTTTGGGCGGGCTGATGCGGTTGGCCAAAGGCGAACCTGTTACGGCGGTGGCCCTGGACGTTGGATACGAAAACCCAAGCGCGTTCATCTCGATGTTCCGGCGCACATTGGGCGTTACACCGGGCCGCTACTTCTCCACAGACGTATAACCCACAAATAAGAATATTTGCTATCCCGAAATAGCAATATTGAGGGATGCAAAACGGTTCTTGGATCAGTTATTATCTTCGCCTACAGCAAATCGAGTCAGGGAGAATTGAGCGCGGGATGTCTCGTCACAGCCCTAATCGACTCCAGATGTTGGACTGATTTATGCAACTAAATCGACCAGAATCAAACTGGCAAACCTTAAGACCAAAAGACTGCATCGAAGAGACTAAGGTTTCGCTAGGCATCAGCCCAGACGAACAACCGCGTTGGGGGTAAAAGCTCTCAGCCCACAGCTTTCAGCATGATCCTAAAAACACCCCGGTCCGAAACAGACCGGGGTGTTTTGTGTTCGCTGCTAAGTTTGGGTTTCGTGTTAGAGGTCTTCCGGCGGTAGGAACGCGTTGGGGACTATGGCGCTCCCCTGGCCTACGCCCGTGGTGTCGCCCTTCTGGTTCTTGACCTCAATATCAACTGACACCCGGTTTCCGTTGGCCTCTCTTGTAGTGCCGGAAACCTTGCCGGTGAAGGTGATGGTGTCTCCGGGCCGGACCGGTCTGAGGAACCTGAGGTCTACAATGCCGGTGTGGTTGAACACCTCTGCGCCGAAGTGCCTGCGTAGCATCTCGATGGCAAATGTGAGGGACATTCGCCCGGAAGCGACGGTGCCCTCCGTGCCCAAAACCTCTTTCGCGGCATGTTCGTCGGTGAACTGTGAGGGTCCGGTATTGCCCGCGCTACCCTCGAACAGATTGATTGCCTCTTGGGTCAGTTCTTTGACCAGCGGCGTGATTTCGTCGCCCTCATCGTAACTTCTAATTACCCTCCCCATTTCTTTCCGACCTCCGACGGCTGCTTGAGTTCGTGGGTGATAACCCGGTCGATCAGCTTGCCGTCTTCGTCCACCGATACGGCCTCAGTGACGATATAGTTTTTGCCCCTTCTCAGATATTTGTCGGCGATCCACGCGGTAACGGTCAACCGCTTGCCTGGCGTGGGCGGGTTGTAGCAGTGAAACGCACACCGGGCGTTCACCGACCCAGCGTCGGTATATCTATCGTTGTACTGACGTACGTCCACTTTGTGGGCGATAGTGGGAAAACTGGCCTCTGGATCCATCACGCCTTTGCGGTAGGTGTCGATCATCTCCTGGGTCAGCAGATACTCGAACTTTTCAAAGGTCTCGCCCACTTCCAGGGCGTCCCAGTCCAGTTCGATCCGGTCATCAACTTCGGCCATATCGATTACGTCCTTTCTGAAATTCCATATCCATTGGAAATCTCACCGCATTATACAATTTGGGCAATCTCGGCGGATGAAGTCCCAACCTGGCATCCAAACGTATTATCTATGGACCGCATTAGAATAAATTATGACTGCCAAAGTGGAGTTCTGGTATGATGCCTCGAACGATTTGGCGCCCGCCTAGAATCCGGTTTCATGATACTAACCTCGAGTTTTGATCCATATATCTAGTTGCTTAGGTAAGGTTTGAATGAGAACGCCCTAGGCGCTCTTTACGACCAATACGGGAAGTCGGCTTATTCCTTGGCTTTCCGAATGCTTGGTGGCGTACATGCGGCCGAAGATGCGGTCCAAGAGGCATTCATCAACATCTGGAGTCGGGCCGGATCATTCTCCGCCGCCCGGGGCACGGCTCGGACCTGGGTCATGGCGGTGGTCCATCACCGGACGATCGACATCGGCAGAAAGCGCCGGGGGATCACACCCCGTGAACTCCCCTGGAGTTGGAGCGGTTGCCGGAGAATCCCACCGGTAACTTCGGGTGGCTGCTCCTGAGCGGCGAATCAAAGTCCCGCACCGCCAAACGCTTCGACACCAAAGATAACGAAGTGGAAGCCAACCGGCCGGCGCTGGTGGACGAGTACAAAACGGGTTAAACGCCTGCGGGATAATTCGGGCAAGCCTGCCCCTAAGGCCGCGCAAATCCCAAATTATTCCGCAACGACCCGTTAGCGTCCCCCTCCCGGAACAGCCCCCGCCGCTGTAGTTCTGGTACTACTAAGTTCACAAAATCTTCGTAGGCGCCGGGCATGTGGGTGGCGGCTAGGACGAAGCCGTCGCAGGCCTCGGCTTGGAACCAGGACCCCATCTGGTCGGCGACTTGGGCGGGGGTGCCGACGAAGACCGGAAATTCGCTGAGGGTGCCTCGACCGGACGCCCTTATGAAGTCAGTTACACTCGGATTTGACGTGCCGCTGAGCCCGATCACCCGGTCAAGGAAGCCTCTTAGGCCGGTCATGGACGCCAGTATCTCGTCAGATAGCGGTTCGTCTACTGGATGCCTGGAGAAGTCGTAGTTGAAGACTTCAGAGAGGAGGGTCAGCGAGTCGGTCTGGTTGGCCAGGCTTTCTATATGTTCTAGCTTTCGTTGCGCTTCTTCTTCCGTCTCACCCACGACCACGTAGACCGCCGGGGCGACCCGCACCGAGTCTGGGTCTCGGCCGGCTGCTTCCGCCCGGGAGCGTAGGTCGTCGCGGTAGGCTTTGCAGCCCTCGGGGGTTGGGTAGATCACGAACAGTAGTTCGCCCCACCGGGCGGCAAACTCCCGGCCTCGCGGCGACTGTCCCGCCTGAATCAGCACCGGGTGGCCCTGTGGAGAGCGGGGCACGGTCAACGGGCCCCGCACCTGGAACGACTCTCCCGAGTGATTAACCCGGTGGACCTTGGCCGGGTCGGCGAACCTGCCCGTCTGCTTGTCCAACAGCACCGCCCCATCTTCCCAGGAGTCCCACAACTCGGATGTGGTCTGCATGAACTCGTCGGCCACGTCATAGCGGTCGTCGTGCTCCAAGTGCTCCGCCGCGCCGAAATTCTGGGCCTCGGAGTCGTTGAGGGAGGTCACAACGTTCCAGGCAACCCGGCCCTTGGTGAAGTGGTCCAACGAGGCGAACAGCCGGGCCACGTGGAAGGGCGGGTAATAGGTGGTGGAGTAGGTGGCGCCCAGACCCAGGTGTTTGGTCGCCAGACCCATGGCGGTGATGATAGGGACTAGGTCAAGCTTGACCACCCGGACGCCGTGTTCAACCGCTTCTTCGAATGAGTCACCGAAACGGTCGGGCATGGCTAGGCGATCGTCGATGAACGCCAAGTGGAATCTGCCACGCTCCAATGTGGCCGCGATGCCCTGGTAGAACTCCAGGTCCAGGAAACCGGGGACCGTGTCCGGATGACGCCACGAGCCGGTGTAGTTGGAACAGTTGGAGGCCTGCAAGAACGCCACCAACAACATCTTCCGGTCCGCGTTACTAGCCATATCCCAACGCCCTCCAGGCGGCTATCGGATCAGACCAGCGATTCCTGGCCCGTCTTTAACGGTTTGGCAGTCCGGACAGGCGGCTTGGCCAACAAGACTATCAGGCTACAGGTGAAGGCGATTCCACCGAAGAGCAAAAACACGAAGGTGTAACTGCCCCGTGAATCGAAAAGCACCCCGGCCAACAACGGTCCAGCCGCCTGGCCCATCAGGACTCCCGTCTCGCTGATGCCCCTGATCCATCCCAGTGAATCGCGGCCATAGTAATTAGCATACATGATGGACATGACCACATTGGTCCCCGCCGATACCAAGCCGATCAAGGCGGCTGCCACGAACGCTCCACCCATAGACTCCACCGTGAGCAGGAAAAACGTGCTGCTGCCCAGTATCAAGAAGATCAGGGAATAGGCGTATCGGGGCTCGAACCTCTCCAGCACCCGGCCCCAGGTGATGCTGCTAAATGCGGCCACCAGCCAACTGAACGCCAGGGCCGAGGCCGACGACGTTAGGGTCAAGCCCTGGTCCCGGTAGTAGGCCCCGATGTGGACGTTGGTGCCGGTGCTGACACCCAGCGCCGCCATCCCCATCAAGAACATGATCCAGAACGACCTGGTCTTCATGGCTTCTGCCACAGTCCACGAATCGTCGCTCTGGCCAGTGATCTCCGGGGATTCAGGGCGGACCGGTGGTGAACCTTGGTCGTTGTCGGGAAGTAGCCCGATGTCCTCGGGTCGTTCCACCACCAGAAACAAAGAAGGCGCTACCGAGACCGCCAGCACCACGATTCCCAAGCTGAGCCAGGCGGCCTTAATACCAACGTGCTCGATCATTTGGGCCGTCAATATGGTGAAGACCAGTCCGCCGATGGAGCCGCAGAGGAAGATCACGCCGATGGCCCGGCCCCGTTTCTTGATGAACCAACGGGACGCCACAGTGCTGGCCCCGATGGGAGCGGGGGTGTGGAATACCACCCGGGCGGCGGCAAAGGCCAGATAGAAGGTGAGGGGCACAGTGGCCCAGGCCAGGGACGTCATCGCCAACCCCAACACCAGCATGCTGACCACCAGCACGGGGCGCACACCGTAGCGGTCGATAGCCCATCCGATCGCCGGTGACAAAACCAGTGCGGCCAACGCTCCGGCGCTGACGGCCCCGCTAATCAGGGTGCGGCTCCAGCCAAACTCCTGCGACAAGGGAAAAATGAAGATGGTGAGCGTGGTGATGTTGGGCGCCATGCGGGCGAATACTGCAGTGCCCGATGCCCCAACCACGACCCATCCGTAATAGAAGGGCAGGAAATTTTTTAGTCTTGAAGCTATCGCCATCTAAATATCATCGCTAGATAACCGCCTTGACCGGAGCTCTAGCCTTAAGCACCAACAGACTGCAAACGAGGGCCAATACTACGAAAGCTGTGAATATCGTACTGTAGCCGCCCCGCAGGTCAAATAGAATCCCGGCGATGACCGGCCCGGTCGCCTGCCCCAGCAAAACTCCCACCTCCCCAAGCCCCCGGATCCGGCCCAATGACGACCGGCCGAAATAATTTGCATAGATCACCGAGGGCACAACGTTGGTTCCGGCGGAGACTATTCCGAACAGTCCGGACGCCAGGAACACGCCGAGCGTTCCCCCGACAAATATCAGGTACAGGGTGCTCCCGGCCTGGAAAAGGAACATCCCGGAATACGCGTAGCGCACGTCAATCCGGTCGGTGACCCAACCCCAAATCAAGCTGCCAACCGCCGACACGGACCAACTGAGGCTCACCGCCAGCGCGGCCGATGTGGCGCCAAGACCTACATCCCGGAAATATGCGCCCATGTGTACGCCGATGCTGGTGTGGACGAAAAACGAGGCGAACCCCATGAAAACCAATAGCCAAAAAGTTTTGGTGCGAACGGCTTCCCCAAGCGTCCAAGAATCGGTATCGGCGGTCATTTGCGCCCGTGGCAGCACGGTTGCGGGAGAATCCGGCACGCCAACCGGTACGATAGCTCCGGCGCCTTTCTCCGCATCAGTTGAGTCAGGTGGCTCGCCATCCGGAAGAAGACCGATGTCCTCGGGTCTTTCGGCCACCAGTAGCAGGGATGGCGCCACAGAAAACACGAGCACGACCAGGCCCATGGCGATCCAGGTTGCCTTCAGTCCGTGACTCTCAACCACCAATGAGGCAACCATGGTGAACACGACACCACCGATGGCGCCGAATAGGAAGATCATGCCGATTGCCCGGCCCCGTTTTCTGATGAACCACCGGGCGGCGACCGTGCTTGCTCCGATGGGCGCCGAGGTGTGAAAGACAATCCGGCCAGCGGCGAACGCCAGATAAAAAGTCAGTGGGACCGTGGCCCAAGCCAAGGAAATCATGGCCACACCGAGGACGAGCACACTGACCACCAGCACCGGGCGTGCGCCGAAACGGTCGATGGCCCATCCAACAACCGGCGAGAGAACCAGCGACGCCAATGCCCCGGCGCTGACCGACCCTGCGATGAGGGTACGGCTCCAGCCCAATTGGTGTGATATAGGGAAGATCAACACGGTGAGCGTGGTTATGGCCGGCGCCATCCGGGCGAATACGACCGTGCTGGAGGCGCCCACAACGATCCAGCCGTAGTAGAAGGGGAAGGTATCCCTTAGGCGGGGCGCGAGTAGCATTCAGGCAGCCTTGCCGCCCATAAACTCGGTAGGACGGAGGTGAAGATCAAATGTTAGGCCAGACCGGGCAGTAAACGGACTTAGATCTTGCGTCTCGACCGGCGGCCTCCCAATGATACACAAACGCACGTCGGGAGGCCGAGTCCCTTGATTCAAGGCCCTAGATGATCCAGGCATGGTCAATTCAAGATTGACTGTGGGATCAGATGGTTAATATAATGAGGCGCCCCAAAACAGCCAAGCGAGTCCCGTGTGTGATGGCCTAGCCACGCCATAACGGAACTCAGAATCGTCCACAGAGGAGCGACCGATGGTTCAACAACAGGCAGCATTACTGAAACCGGAGTCCCTGGTTGCAGAATTCAAGAAGAACGGTGTCACCCACATCGTGACGATTCCCGATAGCGAAACAAATTACCTCTACGAATTGATGAAGGAACAGGACTGGCTGGACGTTGTCCCCTCCTCACGTGAGGGCGAGACTTTCGCCATCGCCCTTGGTCTGATCGTCGGCGGCAAAGTCCCCGTCTGCGTCATCCAGAACACCGGCATGATGGAATCAGGCGACTCCATCCGCGGAATGTCCATCGACGCTGGTTTCCCGCTGGTCATGTTGATCGGCTACCGGGGTTGGACGCGCCATGGCGTGATCACCGACTCGGCCGCCCGCTACACTGAGACTTTCTTACACGCCATGGGCATCAACTACTACCTGTTGGAGACCGATGACGACGCTAGCCGGATCTCAATCGCCTTCGAAGAAGCCCGGGCCCAAAACCGGCCCGTTGCCGTACTGGTCGGAGACGAGTATCACGGCTTCAACCGGATGTAGGTCGGCCCGATCCAGGCACATCTTGCACTTAGATAATTCGACTGGAGATACAATATGTTCGACTCAGCAGATATGTTCCGGGCCTTTCAACCGCACCGTGAGAAGGCCATCGTCGTAGTTACGGGCACCGCAGGCCGAGACTGGCGCGAGATTTCGGATAACGAAAGCCGCGACCTGTCGTTCCAGGGCGCCATGGGACAGACCAACACGGCCGCTTTGGGCTTCGCCCTTGCCCAGCCCGATGAAAAGGTAGTGCTCTTCGACTCCGAAGGCTCGCTTCAGATGAACATGGGTGTACTTGGGACCGTTGCTGGCAAGAAGCCCAAGAACTTCTTCCATTTCCTGATGGACAACGAATGTTACGCCACTACCGGCGGACAGCCCGTGCCCAACGCATCGGAGATCAACTATGCAGGGATGGCCAGGGAAGCCGGGTATAAGAAGACGTTCGAGTTCGACAACCTGGAAGAATTCACCAACAGTATAGAATTGATCATGAAAGAAGAGGGACCCGTTTTCGTCGCAATGAAAATGATCCCCAAGATCGAGAACGAGCCCATCGGCCGCCGGGTGCGGAAGCCCCAGCGTTCCCGGGCTGAGACCATCAAGGTCCTGCAAGCGGAGTTGGGTATCACACTTAAATAGGCCTTTGGATTCCCCCGACCACCAGTTTTTTTCAGGGGTTCCTATGGGTTCAGTTAATATCGGCCCAGCCTTTGTATTGACCATTGGCCAGACCGGGAATATGATGCGGAGGTGGCTTCGGTCTGAAATCGGGCCCATTTGACAGTTTTTAACGAAACTAGTCAACATGCTGCGGTTTTCGTACTTTTTAGATGCGATTACACCGGTAACAGCAATATTAATCCCACGGTGGCACTATCAAATTGTTGAGTTGGGAGGAAACAATTGTCTGATCAAGATATCTCATTAATCGCCCATCTGATGCGCCGCGCCGGTTTTGGCGCCCCCTTGGAAGAACTGCAAGCCAGGGCAGCCAAAGGTTACGACGCTACCGTCGAAGAACTACTAGACCCTGAGTCCCAACCTCCCATGGAGCGCGACCTCATGATGCGCTACAAGGTGGACTGGCTCTCCCAGGCAGGTCTGGAAGGCCAGCAGGAAGAGTGGACCTTCCGCATGATCAACTCCAAGCGCCCCCTCCAGGAAAAGATCGCCCTCTTCTGGCACTGCGTCCTAGTAACCGGCCATGCCAAGTGCGAGTACCCCAAACAGCAGGGCGCGGAACTGGACATGTTCCGGACCGTTGGCATGGGTAGCTTCCACGAACTGCTAAAGGGATTGTCCAAGGACCCGGCTATGGTCTTCTACCTGGACAACTGCATGAGCCACAAGGGCGCCATAAATGAGAACTGGGGCCGCGAGCTCTTGGAGTTGTTCTCCCTGGGCGTTGGTATGGACGGCGAGTTCAACTACAGCGAAGACGATGTCAAAGAGGCGGCCCGGGCCTTCACCGGATGGACTGTGACCAACTCAGTCCCTCGCTATCCCTACGGAAAATACGACGCAAAGTTCATGTACGACCCCCGTGACCACGACGCCGAAGAGAAGACATTCTTGGGCGAGACCGGAAACTTCGACGGCGATGACATCGTAGACATCATCGTGAAACAGCCCGCCACTGCCCGGTTCGTGGCGCGCCACCTCTACAACTTCTTCGTTGCCGACGATGTACAGGTTCCCGCCTGGAAGGACACTCCTCCACAGGACATTGAAGCCATCAAGATGTTGGAAGAAGAATACTTCCGTTCCAACTACAACATCACCGCCATGCTGCGAGTGTTGTTCAAGTCGGACTTCTTCAAGAACTCCACTTTCGCCAAGGTGAAGAGCCCGGCGGAGACCGTGGTTGGCACACTCAAGCTGGTGGGAGACTTCAAATTCCCCCGGCCCGGCCTTGACCTCATGACCATGAACATCCGGTACATGGGCCAAGATTTGCTGAACCCGCCCACAGTTGAGGGTTGGCATACTGGCCGTGAGTGGATCGACTCCGGAACTCTTGTGGAACGCATCAACTTCACCGCCGACCAGGTTGGTAACATCAACCACTCCGGTGTGAAAAACATCATCAACCGCTTGAGCAGTGTTGGCCCTGTGCTAACCGCGGAACAGTTGGTTGAAGGCTGCCTTGAGAACCTGGGATCCTACCAGCTGGCAAACGAGACCCGAAACCAACTGCTGGAACTGGCTGGAAGCGACGGAGAGATCCGTTCCGACTCAGAGGAATTCCCCGTCCAAGTTGCTACCATGCTCCAGTCGATCGTGGCCACCACCGAGTACCTATTCGCCTAGGCCATTCCATAGGCGGATACGACATTTTGAATTGAAGCTGCCGAGGTCTGCACTAAAACGACTGAGCAGCTTCAGATTCAAATCAAAACGATTGGTCCGACAAGAATATGGGAGATTAAAGAATGACTTCTACGAAGAAAGACCCGGTATTAGTGGTCCTTCAATTAGCTGGCGGGAATGACGCGCTGAACACCGTGGTTCCTTACAACAACCCCAAGTATTTCGACAACCGCCCCAACGTCCTTATCGCTGAAGATCAGGTTCTGCCGATCAACGATAAGATTGGCTTCAACCCCAACATGGGTCCCATGAAAAAGATTTATGACGAAGGTCATATGGCGGTGATTCAGGGAGTTGGCTATCCCACCGCTAGCCGGTCACACTTCCGCTCAATGGACATCTGGCACACCTGCGAACCCACCAAGATTGGTGACGAAGGCTGGCTGGGCCGGGTTGTCCGGGACCTCGACCCCAAAGGCGAAAACGTTCTAACCGCGGTGAACTTTGGACGCGGCCTGCCCCGAGCCCTTGTGGCACCGGGAGTAGCGGCGGCGTCTGTGGGTAACCTGGAAACCTACGGAGTTCTCACGGGAATAGACGACACAGACCAGCGTCTGAAGGCCCTTGATGTCTTCACCAAGGTTTATACCCCTATGATCGGGACCGGCCCAGTGATGGATTACCTTGCCCATACAGGATTGGACGCCCTGAAAGGGGCCGACATCCTGAGCAGTGCGCCTGAGATGTATTCCTCGACCGTGGAATACGGATCAGACACTGTCAGCCAGTACATGCGCAACATTGTGCAGACCCATCTGGCTGGGTTCGGCACCAGGGTGCTTTACACCACAGCCCCCTTCAACAGTTTTGACACCCACGCCGGTGAGTTGGCCGCCCATACCAGGCTTTGGAGCGAGACCAGCCGTGCCGTTGGCGACTTCTATGACGACCTGAAAGAGCACAATGCAGGGGAAAATGTGATGCTCATGGTCTTCTCCGAGTTCGGCCGCCGCGTAAAGGACAATGGCTCCGGCACCGACCACGGCGCAGGCGGACACTGCTTCATAATTGGAGACCAGGTCAAGGGCGGACTCTATGGTGAGTATCCTTCCTTGGACGCCGAAAAGCTAGACGACGGGGATCTACAGCACAACAACGACTTCCGGGGTGTTTATTCCACCATCCTAGAGAAGTGGATGGGCCTGGACGCCAAACCCATTGTTGGCGGCGAATTCGAACAACTGGCCTTTATCTAAATCTGGCCTGTCTAACTCATCAAAATCTAACTTTGTGAGGAACAAATGACAACAGAGATTTCACATATAAATGTGCAATACACTAAGACAATCGGTCGCGGTGAGCAATTTGGCCCCGGCTTCACCTATCCGGTAGACGTCGCCCGTGGTAAAGAAGGCATCATGTATGTCCTCTGCCGGAGTTCGGAGTTCCGCCCAGAAGGCGTCCGTGTCGTCGTTTGCACCACCGACGAGGAATACATCTCCGTATTCGCCAGGGGTATCGATTACCAGGGCCCCCACGCACACAATATGGATGATGGGTCTTTAGTCTGGCCAACCAGCATCGCCCTTGATAGTCAAGAGAATCTCTTCATCAGCGACGAGTGGCTGAATCGAATCTCCTCGTTCTCCAAGGACGGCGACTTCCTAGGCAAATGGGAAGAGCGTACCGGTTCTGGAGACGGCGAACTGGATCGTCCCTCGGGCATGGCCTTTGATGCCGACGACAACTTGTACATAGTGGACAGCGGCAACCACCGCGTCCAAAAGTTCAACAAAGATGGCAAATACCTCGCCCAATTCGGCACGTATGGCAGCGGCGACGGTCAGTTCAACATGCCTTGGGGCATAACCATCGACGAGGCAGGAGACATCTACATCGCCGACTGGCGAAACGACCGAATCCAAAAGTTCGGGCCCGACGGCAAGTTCCTTATGAAGTTTGGGAGCTCCGGATCAGGGGAGGGTGAATTCGACCGTCCTACCGATGTAGCGGTTGACCAAGACGGCGTAATATATGTCGCCGATTGGCTCAACAACCGGCTGCAGATCTTCGACGAGACCGGCAAGTTCATCGACCTAAAGACCGGTGAAGCTGGCCTCTCAAAGTGGGGCAAGGACAAACTGGACGCCAACCCAGAGATGTATGGCGAACGAGATCGAGCCCAAGGTTTGGAGCGCGAAAAAGACTTCTGGGGACCCACCGGCGTGACCGTTGACAACGAAGGAAACATCTTTGTTCCTGAGTCGGCTCGGAACCGCATCCAAGTCTACAAGAGCCAGTCGCCAACCTTCGCTGGGCCTCGCCTGTAGACTGGACTCTCAGGCGGGTCTGACGTGACCCAAAGCTTCTATCAAATAGGGCCTCGAGATTCGAGGCCCTATTTATCTCCAAAACCTGCTATCGGTGTTGATACGTGCCCATCAAAGTTGGCCGGACTCCCTTCTTAAGCTCTGAACCCATGTATTTC
>VFHG01000148.1 GCA_009392075.1 SAR202 cluster bacterium | reverse complement strand
CAGTGTGTTCGCGACAATGTCCGGTGGCAGGCCGACGCCACTGGCCCGGCCCACGGCGTCAATCTCGGACAAACAGTCCACGACGACCTTGCGCCAGTGGGGCTGGGGCATCAACTCGGCCAGGGTGGCCCGTGCCATGGACGTGACGCCGGCCATGGTGGCGATAAACAAAAACTTCTCCCATTGGCCAACTCTGATGTCAGGCAAGACTTCGGCCGGCACCCCGGATTCAAGAAACGTATCCCGGATCGCGAGGCAGCGCGGCGATTCTACCCCGTCGGTCTCGCCCAAAATGATCCGCACTAAACTTCCGGTCTGCCGCACCTTTGCCGGCCCCAACATACCTGCCTCGATGAACGCCGCTCCGGGGAGCACCGTTGATTCACCGAGCGCTTTTGCCGCCGTCAGGTAGCTATCGACTCCATTCTGGAGGCATAGCACTGTGGTTTTGGGTCCAACCAAAGGCTGCATCAAGGGGATGGCCGTTTCGCTCTGGTAGGTCTTCACGCAGAGCAGCACCAGGTCAACATGACGAATCTCCGAAGGATCGTCGGTCGCTTGGCATTTAACGGTGAATTCCTCTTCATCCCGGACCACATTCAGTCCGTTGGACCTGATGGCCTCCAGGTGGGCTCCACGGGCGATGAGCGACACATCGTGTCCGCCACGGGCCAGCATCCCGCCAAAATAACCGCCGGTGCTACCGGCTCCCATGACCGCGATGCGCATTCTGTTTGCCCTCCGCATCCAAAGGATACATCCGCAACGTTACTCGAATCTCCAAGCAGGACGCAACACCTTCTTCGTAGAGGCCTTTCCGGTCTGTTCTTGACGCTTGTGGGTTTTGTCTTTATTCTTTTGTTGGCATCGCTCCAGAGCGTATGCGTACCTGATGCCAGGAGTGGTAAATGACCCAGCAACAACAATCTTCGCCATCGATTCCGGCACCTGAGCCCCAACCGGAATCCGACTTCTACTGGGAAAAATGCAAAGAGGAAGAATTGTGGCTGCGCCACTGCAAATCCTGCAATTCCACCTACTTCTACCCAAGGGACATTTGCCCCGATTGTTTCTCTCGGGACACCGATTGGATACAAAGCAGCGGAAAAGGTATCATCCACACCTTTTCCATCGTCCACCGCGGGCCAACGCCTCCATTCCGAGATAAGGCCCCGTACGTCCCGGTGATTGTTGAGCTGGAAGAAGGCCCCCGTATGCCCAGCAACTTGGTCATCGTTGATCCAGACCCGGCCAACGTCAAAATCGGCATGGCAGTTGAAGTGGTATTCGAAGCCCTCAACGACACCATCACCCTCCCTAAATTTCGGCTGGCCTCTTAAGTGACCGTTGAATCGGCCGGTGAGGCAACGGCCTGATTATGGCGGCCACAGGTGAACTTCGAGGTAAAGTAGCCATCGTGACCGGCGGCAGCCGAGGCATCGGGCGGGCCATGTCGCTAGCGTTTGCCGCCGCCGGGGCACAGGTCGTAGTAGCATCGCGGACCGAGAACGAACCACCCCCGGACTCCCCTTTCATCAAGTACGGTTCCGGCACCATCAACGATACGGCTCGCCAGATCGCTGCGGCCGGTGGTGAAGCCCTGGCCATCCCTTGCGACGTGACCAAGTCGGAGGACCTACGGAACCTGGCAGACCGGACAGTTAAGCACTTTGGGCGCATCGACATTGTGGTTTCCAATGCCGGAGTGGACTGCGAATCTCCGGTTGTGGACCTGGAGGAAGACCTGCTGGACCGTTGCCTCACCGTGAACATTCGCGGTCCAATCTTGCTATGCAGGTACGTCCTTCCGGCCATGATCGAGCAGAAAAGCGGCGGCTCCGTCTTCTGCATCACCTCCGGCGCTTCCTTGGGCTACCGTGAAGGCCGAGTGGGCTATTCCATGAGCAAGGCCGCCCTAGACCGAGCCTTCTTGAGCATTGCCGAAGAAGTGCGAGAGCACGACATCGCCGTCAATGTGCTCAGTCCCGGCCGTGTCGACACTTGGATGAACCGCCACGGCGACTGGCCCGGGACCGGCCATATACCGATGGAGCAACCAGATTCCATCAATCAAGCGGCTGTTTGGCTAGCCGCCCAGAAAGCGTCCACCTTCACTGGGCAAAGGGTGGAAAGGGCCGAATTCGGCACCGAGTGGGGACCCGGCAATGCAGTTCCGGTCCCGTAATCAGACTAAATAGACCAACGGAGAATCGAAATGAACACACCACGCAGCATCATGCAAGAAGTCTCGCCCAAACTGGCGGAGATGACCGTCGACGTCTTATTCGGAGACATCTGGGAGCGCCCGGAATTGTCTAAGCGTGACCGCAGCTTGATCACTGTAGCCAACCTGGTAGCCCTCTACCGGACTGACCAACTTAAGGGCCACATCGGCCGGGCATTGGACAATGGAGTAACCAGAGATGAGATCAGCGAAGTGATCCTCCACACCACCTTCTACGCCGGCTGGCCGACAGGCGCCACTGCCGCCCGGTTAGCAAAAGAAGTATTCGACGAACGGGGTATCTAGCAGGCCGAAACTCCGACGATTATTCATATCTCAGCCTAAAGAGGGATCATAATGCCTAAGATGACCGGGGCCAAATATTTGGCCGACACCCTAAAAGCCTACGGAGTCACCCATGTGTTCTTCGTGCCGGCGGTGCTCCGTAAATCCTTGGCCGAAATGGACATGGTGGGGATCAAACGAGTGGTGACCCACGGCGAGAAAGCTGCTGCCTACATGGCCGACGGTTACGCCAGGGCGTCCAACAAGGTAGGGGTCTGCATGGCCCAGTCGGTAGGCGCTGTCAACCTGGCAGCCGGCTTGCAAGACGCATACTTGGGCCTGTCCCCTGTGCTGGCTCTGACTGGCCACAAATCAAATCTGCAGCAAAACCGCAACGCCTACCAGGAGATCGAGCACTCCAAGCCTTTCGCTTCGACGACTAAATTCAGCGCAGTGGTCGATTCGGTCAACGAGCTTCCAGGGTTGTTGCGGCAGGCGTTCCGTGAAGCTACCACCGGCGCGCCGGCCCCGGTGCACTTGGACTTTGAAGGCATCAGCGGCAACGTGGTGGAAGACGGCGAGGCTGACTTGGAAATATTGTTGGAAGAGTCGTTCACCCAGCGGCCTGCCTTCCGGCCGGAACCCGAGCCCGAGAAGGTCCGCGAAGCTGCCCAGGTGCTGGCAAATGCCCAGCGCCCGGTCATCGTGGCCGGCGGCGGCGTGACATCATCCGGGGCCCAGCAAGAGCTGGTTGAACTGGCCGAACTGTTGAACATACCGGTGGCTACCTCCCTCAACGCAAAGGGTGCGATTCCTGATAATCACCCTCTGGCCGTGGGAGTCGTGGGATCTTATTCCCGTTGGTGCGCCAACCGGGTGGTCCACGAAGCTGACTTGGTCCT
>VFHG01000147.1 GCA_009392075.1 SAR202 cluster bacterium | reverse complement strand
CAGGGAGGCCGCTAGGTAGAACTTATTTGTCTTCTTCCGCCGGTTGGTTGTGGGCAGGTTGCCGGACCGCGCTGATCTAGTGGCAGCCCTACCGCGGCGGCGTCTTGAAACAGGCAATTTGTGGTCCTCCGATTTGGGCCTGGGTTCTGATGATTCTTTTATGGGTCAGCGGCGCTAGTTCCTAGAGCCGTGTCCCGGTCAGTTTGTAATACGCTTCTATGTAGCGCTCGGACGTTTTTGCCACCACGTCGCTGGGTAGCTCCGGCGCCGGCGGCTCGTGGTCCCACCCCTGGGCGTCCAGCCAGTCGCGCACGAATTGTTTGTCGAAGTTGGGCTGCGACTTGCCCGGCGCGTAACCGGCGGTGTCCCAGAACCGGCTAGAATCGGGCGTCAGTAGCTCATCGATCAGAGTCAGCTTGCCGTCGATGATTCCAAACTCCATCTTGGTGTCGGCCAAGATGATGTCCCGCTCTCTGGCGTAGTCATGGGCCCATTTGAAGATTGCCTTGCTGGCCTCTTCAAGCTGGCGGGCCATATCGGCCCCAACCATATCCAAGACCTCTTGTTTTGACATGTTCTCATCGTGTCCCTCTTCCGCCTTGGTTGTGGGGGTGAACAGCGGCTCTGGAAAAGCCTGGCCTTCCACAAGACCTTTACCAACATCCATGCCTGAGACGGTGCCTTGACGCCGGTATTCCGACCATGCTGAGCCGGTGATATAGCCGCGGACGATGCACTCAAGGTCCAAGCGCTCGGCCCGTTTAACCACCATGGCCTGCCGGGCAACTTCGTCCGAGACGGCCCCGGCGACGCTGCTGCCCTCAAGGTACTGGGCGGCCTCAGGAGCGTCGGCCAGGCAGATGAAGTGGTTGGGCACGATGTTTTTGGTGTGCTCGAACCAGAAGGCAGAGATACGGTTCAGCACGAGGCCCTTATCGGTTATGCCCGTCGGCAATACCACGTCGAAAGCGGAGATACGGTCGGTGGCGACCATCAGCAGGTGCCCACCGCCTAGACCATAGGTATCCCGCACCTTGCCGCGATGGAGAATGTCGGGCATCTGGGTTTCTATTATCATGTCAAGTCCTTCCTCACGCGCCCCACACGGGCAGCCGTTTTCGTTTGATAACGATCAGTCGCCGCTTGTCGCGGCATTCTGCTTCTTTCTCTTCGCTGGTTTGATTAGCCCCAACCGGGCGAAGGTCTCATTAACGTAACGAGTGTAGTACCCGTAGTCGAATAGTTCATCAAATTCAGAGACTGAGAAACACTCTCCGGTCTTTTCGTCAGCCCGTATCAGGTCGCGGAAGTCTTTCTTTTCTTCCCAACTGCGTCCCGCGTTGGACTGCACGATCTGATAGGCGTCTTCCCGTGCCATCCCTTTCTCCACCAAGGCCAATAAGACCCTCTGGCTGAAGACCAGCCCTAGGCTACTTTCAATGTTCTCCATCATCCGCTCGGGGAATACCCGTAAACCCTCGATGATGTAGCTAAATATGCTCAGGATGTAGTCCAGTGCCAGGCATGAATCAGGCAGGATTATGCGTTCGGCCGAGGAGTGGCTGATGTCCCGCTCTCCCCAGAGTGCCACATTCTCCATGGCGGTGACCGAGTTGCCTCGGATCAGCCGGGCCAGGCCGCAGATACGCTCCGCTAGCTCCGGATTGCGTTTGTGAGGCATGGAAGACGACCCGGTCTGGCCTGCACTGAAGGGCTCTTCCAACTCGTGAATCTCGGTGCGTTGCATCGCCCGAATCTCGGTGGCGAACTTCTCTAGTGAAGCCCCGATCAGCGCCAATGTGGTCATGAAATGGGCGTGGCGGTCTCGTTGGACAATCTGGTTCGTTATCTTGGCCACCTTAAGCCCAAGTTCGCTGCAGACCGTTTCTTCCACCGATGGCGGCACGGTGGCGTGGGTGCCGACAGCGCCGGAAACCATGCCCACTCGCAGACCCTCGATGGCTTCGGTCAGCCGTTCTTTTTGACGCCCCATCTCGTCCCACCAGAGGGCGAACCGCAAGCCCATGGTCATCGGTTCGGCGTGGACGCCGTGGGTGCGGCCCATGGCCAGGGTGTCTTTGTGTTCAACGGCCTTGGCGGCCAAGGCGGCGATGGCCCGGTCAAGCTCGGTCTGCAAGAGGGCGCCAGCCTCAACCAATTGCAGGTTCAGGCCGGTGTCCAGCATATCGTTGGAGGTGAGTCCGAGGTGGAGCCAGCGGCCCTCCGGTCCCATCGATTCAGTTATGGAGCTGAGGAACGCCGTTACATCGTGGCGGGTAGTCTCAAAAAGCTCCATCATTCGACCGTGGTTATACTCGGCGCCGCGCAGCTTCGCAATGTCTTCTTGGGGGATAACGCCTTCGGCTGCCCATGCCTCGCAGGCGGCCAGTTCCACGGCCATCCATTTGAGGTATTTATTTTCGTCGGACCAGACCTGTTTCATGGCGGGCCTGGAATACCGGTCAATCACAGTTCCGCCTCCTCACTCCGTCGGCTGCCGCCCATTGGTTGATCCATGACCGTTCTTGGAAAATTCTCTCACGGACACTAGCACCCCGCTAAAATCCGCAAAGGGCCGGTAGGCGATACCCTCTTCATCGCAGAATTTCGCCAGCGACCGGTGCGCAAATGTCACGTCCGCCACCCGTGCTGCCTCCATGTCTGAATGGCCGTCCCCGGCAAAGAATACGTAACAACCGCGTTTTTGGAACGACTCCACCACGAACCCCTTGGAATTTCCTTGGTCCTCTTTGCCCGGATAGGTGTGGTGGTAGTGATACGAGATCTCGCCGTCGCGAAACTCGGTGTTCACGGCGTAGACCGGCACCCGGTCAAGGCCCTCTCGCTCCAACGCTGCTTCGATGTAGAAATCCAGACCCTGACTGACCACCGCCATGGGGATATCGTTGGTCTGGCAGAAGCTCCACAACTCCCGGAAAAACGGCCGAAGATTGGCGTGGTCCTTAACGTAGGACTGCATCGTGGCGCGGTCAGCCTGGATGTTCCTGAAGGTGATCTCTTGGTACTCCTTCAGGCTCATGTGGCCATCGCGGAAACGCTGACGCACGTCTTTCCAGCCGGGGTCGCCGAACTGATTTAGTAGCAACTCCGCCACGTTCTGGACGGCGGCGGTGTCGTCGAAATCGGTGAGGACAGCGGGATGCGTTCTAGCGATCGCGGAGTCCCTGCCGGTAGTCGTCATATGCCTGCCTTATCTTTTCGTACTTCAAGCCCAGGATCTGGGCGGCGTAGTATGCAGCGTTCCTGGCGCCCCAACTCCCCACGGCCATGCACGCCACGGGGATGCCCGGCGGCATCTGGGCCGTGGCCATCAGAGCGTCAATACCTTTCAACTCGCTGGATGCTAGCGGGATGCCGATAACCGGCAGAGTTGTCATGGAGGCCAGAGCGCCCCCCAAGGCCGCGGAACCACCGGCGGCGGCGATAATCACTTCGATGCCCCTTTCCCGGGCAGTCTTGGCGTATTCGTGTACTCGTTCGGGGGTCCGGTGGGCCGACATAACACGGGCTTCGTAGTCGATGCCCATCTCTTCCAGAGTCTTGATCGTATCCTTCACCACCGGCTCATCCGAGGCGCTTCCCATAATAACACCTACAAGCGGCAAAACAACCTCCTATCTACGCTCAACCGACGACTCCAGACCCTTCCTTGGCGGGCCCGATTTCCCGGTCTTTTGCCATTCGATTTCTGGTCTGAATATCCAAATTTTATAGGTCCAGTTCGTCCCGGAAAGCTACGATCAGGCCCTGCTCCAGGGCATCTCGCTCCGGTCTGATCTCAATCTCATTTATCTGCAAGTAAATCCCTTCATCTGAGAGACCCAGGTCAACGGCAATCTCCATCTCCCCGCCCTCTTCCCAGGACAGAATAGTGGTGATGACGTCGGTATCCTCGTCGTCATCGTCGGGTTCGTCGCCATTCATGCTGATCACGCCATCCAGATCGGGATCACCAACGTCGGACTCCCAGCCAATGATGGTCTGGATCTCGCCCTTACCGTCCAGCAACGTGGCGTTCATCTCTGCGAGCAGCTCATCCACGCCCAGGTCCTTGGCCATGCGGGATAGGTCATCCCGCTCTTTCTGCAGGCCGGCGTCTTCTTCTTCCACCCGGCGCTGCCGCTGGGTTCGGACTTCGGTGAGTTCCTGTTTCAAACCTTCCAATGTGTCACGCCAAGTCATTGGACTTTCCCCCTGGAGATTTTCGCGTGATTTTAGCCGGGGCCTTTGCCCGGAATGCCTGGTAGGCCAGTTCGTCGATCTCCCGGAAGTCGCGGCGGCCAGACCGGGCACGTACTTGGTTCAAGGCCTCAAGCATGTCGAGGTAACGGATACCTATGGGACCGCGTTTGATGCTGGCCGGAAGGAGACTTGCTTGCTTAAGTAACGCCTCGGCGTTGGCGTTCCAAACCGCGAAAAGAGTTGGGTTGCTCAAGCACAGAAGATAGGATGGGAACTCCTTGCCTGTGCCCTCCATCCGGTAGGCCCCGTCAAGCGCGGCGCACTCGTCGAATCGGCCTTCCAACTTGATATTATCATAGAGCAGAAAATCCAGGCCGTCCCGGATGTCCTCAATGGTATTGGTCTTGAAACGGGCGGTGTCGCGGCCGCCGGAAGCCCGGTAAAGGTCAAATGCTTGTTCCATCTCTAAGTTCGGCAGCGTATCCTCTTGTAACCATTGCCGGAACTCACCCGACCGCAGCCATTTTTTGCGGCGATAGGTCTGGTTGCGTTGGTCGTCTTCGGCCAGCACGAATAATTCTTGGACTTGCTGCATCGGGTTAGCCCGCTGCCTGGGCAGCGCCTTGGTTTGCCACCGCGCTGATATCCCGGCGCCACCGGGCGTTTTTGAAGCTGATCTGTTTCAGTCTGGAATAGGCACGCTCTCTGGCCAACTCGATGCTGTTCCCGCCGCCGACCACGGTCAGAACCCGGCCTCCAGCAGTGACGGGCAGGCCGGAAGCTCCTCCGTCCCCCACCTGCGTTCCGGCGTGGAAGACCATGGTGTCCTCAGGGCCGTCTGTATCCAAACCAAATATCTCAAAACCGGTCTCGTATTGGTTGGGATAGCCGCCCGAAACCATGACTACGCCCACGTAGCTCTTGGTTTCCCACCGGACTTGAGTCTGACCGAGGTTGCCCTGAGCGCAGGCCAGCATCAGTTCCAGCGGGTCCGAGGCCAACAAAGGCATCACGACTTGGGTTTCTGGGTCGCCCAGTCGGCAGTTGAATTCTAGTACTTTGGGTCCGACGCCGGTCAGCATCAGACCGGCGTACAACACACCCTTATAAGGAGAACCGCGTTCGGCCATGGCCTGGAGCACCGGCCGCATGATGGTCTGTTCTACTTGGGCGGCCAACTCTGCATTCCAGAAATCAGGCTGGGCAAAACTGCCCATGCCACCGGTGTTGGGGCCGTGGTTGCCGTCCTCGAGCCGCTTGTAATCGCAGGCGGCGACCAGCGGAGATAGGTTCTCGCCGTCGCAGAAGGCGAAAACGCTGACCTCCGGCCCGCTCAGATACTCCTCTAGTACTACCGTGTCCCCGGCCTCGCCGAAGGCTCGGGCGGACATGCATTCTCTGATCGCAGCGGCCCCTTGCTCTGAGTTTTGACAGAGCAGGACTCCCTTGCCGGCGGCCAGGCCGTCGGCTTTCACAACCACCGGGCCTTGGTGGGATTTCAGGTGATCGAGGGCGCTGGTTTGGTCGGTGAAGATATGGAATTCCGGACAAGGGACGCCGACCTCTTTCATCAGATCCAAGGCGAAGCCTTTGCTAGCTTCGATCTGAGAGGCGGCTTGAGATGGGCCGAAGACAGGTATTCCTAAATCGTCCAGCCGGTTGGCCAATCCCAGCGCCAGTGGCGTTTCTGGCCCCACGATGGCCAAATCGGTTTTGGTCTTTTGGGCAGCCTCTACTAATCCGTCAACGTCGTTTGAACGAATACTGAGGTTCTCCCCTAGAGCGGCGGTCCCTGCGTTACCCGCGGCAACCCACAGACGAGTCAGGTTAGAGCTCTGGCTGATGCGCCACGCCAAGGCGTGCTCTCGGCCCCCGGAGCCAACGATCAATACTTTCACGACTCAAACTCAGCCGGAGTGCAAACCTCTACTCCCATTCGATGGTGCCAGGTGGTTTGCTGGTGATGTCGTAGACCACCCGGTTCACGCCGGGGACTTCGTTAACTATCCGGTTGGACATGCGGGCCAGGACCTCATAGGGCAGCCGCACCCAGTCGGCCGTCATTGCATCTTCGCTCGAAACGGCCCTGATGGCGCAGACGTAACCGTAGGTCCTGTAATCGCCTTGTACGCCGACGGTCCGGCTATCACTGAGGACGGCGAAGCTCTGCCATAGTTTGTCGTATAGGTTCGCGCCTTTGATCTCGTCGATGACGATCCAGTCGCACTTCCTCACCATTTCCAGCTTCTCTCTGGTGACCTCGCCGATGACCCGAATCGCCAAGCCTGGGCCGGGGAACGGCTGCCGAAAGACCATCTCGTTGGGCAGGCCCAGGGCCAAGCCAACCTCACGGACCTCGTCTTTAAAAAGGTACCGAAGCGGCTCCACCAACTCGAGTTTCATGTTTTCGGGCAGTCCGCCCACATTGTGGTGGGTCTTGATGCGTGCCGATGTACGGTTTTCCGGGGACTCGCTTTCGATGACGTCGGGGTAGAGAGTGCCCTGGGCTAGAAAATCGGTGCGCCCCAGGCCCGTTGCAGCGTCTTCGAAGACCCTGATGAATTCCTCGCCAATCACCTTCCGCTTGATCTCAGGGTCGATCACGCCTTCAAGCTTGTCCAAGAATCGGTCAGTGGCGTCGACGTAGGTCAGGTTTAGGCCCAAACCCCGTTTGAAGGTTGCTTGCACCCGCTCGGCCTCTTCGAGCCGCAACAGGCCATTATTTACGAATATGCAGGTAAGTTGGTCGCCGATGGCCTGGTGCAGGAGCCCGGCGGTCACCGCCGAGTCCACCCCTCCGGAGAGGGCGCAGATCACCTTGCCGTCGCCTACCTGCTCGCGAATATTCTTGATGGAATCGTGGACCACGTTGCCAGGGGTCCAATCGGCCTTGCAGCCGCAGGCCTTGAACAGGAAGTTGTTCAGAATATCCTGGCCCAAGGGTGTGTGGTTCACCTCTGGGTGGAACTGGATGCCGTACATATTGCCGCCGTTACCGATGGCGGCCACCGGTGAGTTCTCGGTGTAGGCCATACCGGTAAAGCCCGGAGGAAGGGTTTCAACCCTGTCGCCGTGGCTCATCCAGACCTGAAATTCGGTTGGAAGGTCGTTAAACAATACCGTGCCGGAACCAGAATCATCCTGATGCAATACGGCGTAACCGAACTCTTGTTTCGCGCCTGGAGACACCCGGCCGCCCAGTTGGTGGACCAGGGCCTGCATGCCATAGCAGATGCCTAGGACCGGCAGATGCTGCTCAAAGACCCAGCTTGGTATCTGGGGGGCGCCTTCTTCGTAAACGCTAGCAGGGCCGCCGGAGAGGATCACTCCCTTGGGGTTGAGGTGTTTTACCGAGTCCCAGGTGCTCTTGGACTGGGCGATCATGGAGTAGACTTTCAATTCGCGGATGCGGCGGGCTATCAGGTGGCTGTACTGAGAGCCGAAGTCGATGACGACGACGCCCTCGTTCACCGATTTCTGGCCGTCATCATCGTCCGGCCCAACACCCTCCAGCCCTTTGGCGATCTCGAGGTAGGCCGACACCTCCAAATCGTCGCTGGTGGCGACCCGTCGCCCTTGGGGTAGCTTGCTCTCAGTCGTGGCTCAACCTCCTGAATTCCCTGGTCGATAAGCGCTCGTAACAAGTGCCGTGCCAGCCGCCGGAACCACGTCATATACGGCATTACATAACGTAGAATAATTATACCGGCTGAGTATGGGCGAGTATAGCGGTTAAAAGCGACCTAAAGTCAACCGAATTGACGGGAAAATATGGAGGATTTTTAGCGGCCTGGGATACCAAGCGCTGTGATATACTCGGCCCGCCGCAGATACCTTTGTTTCGGGCGTGGACCAATAGTGGTGGATACCGAATCTGAGATGGGACCGAAAGACTTGGAACAGGCCGTCCAGCATCTTAGAAATGGGGGCGTCGTGGCCATTCCCACGGACACCCTCTACGGACTGGCCGCCGACGTTTTTAACACTGCTGCCCTCGACCGGATTTTCGCCATCAAAGGCCGTTCGGATGACCTTGCCCTGCCAGTGCTGGTGAGCGGCTGGGACCAACTCGAAATGGTGGCCGAAAACACCCCGCCAAAAACCAGGGCCCTGGCTGAGCGTTTCTGGCCCGGAGCGCTGACCTTGGTAGTACAAAAGGCTAACGGATTGCCCGACCGGCTTACCGCGGGGGGGCCAACGGTGGCGGTCAGAATGCCCGGCCACCCAGTGCCTATAGAGTTGACCAACGGCCTGGGCGGCCCCATCACAGGCACCAGTGCCAACATCAGCGGGGGCGCCGATCTGTTGACGTTGGACGAGCTGTCCAGCCAATTAGGCGAACGCGTCGACCTCATCATTGGAAAAGGCCCAACTCCAAAGGGCACAGCTTCCACAATCGTTGACATAACATCGGGAAAGCCCAAATTGCTCCGGGAAGGGGCGATCTCCTTCCAGCAGGTGCTGGAGATCTGGGAAACGGCGTCCGACTAGGAGACAAGCTATTCCGGCTCCAGAGATATACGAACCCTACCGCCTAGCCATTGAAGAGGAACTCAGGACAGTTTTCGAGTCCAGAGAGGGTTTCCTGTATGACGTTTTGCGCTACCACCTAGGGTGGGTTGATGAGCAGGGTCAGACCCAGAGCGGCTCGGCGCCGTTGAACTTCCAATCTGCATTGGCCCTGGCGTCCTGCGAGGCTTTGGGAGGCGATTTTCAGAGCGCCCTGCCCGTTGCCGCCAGCGTGGACCTGGTCTACAACTTCACCCTGGTCCATGGCGACGTCCAAGCCGGAAGGGCTGAACCCGGCGACCGGCCGAGCATCTGGTGGGTATGGGGGCCGGCTCAAGCCATCAACGCCGGAGACGGCCTACATGCCCTGGGGCGCACGACCATGATGCGCCTGGCCCAGAACGGCGTGCCCGCAGACCGGGTCTTAAGAGCGGTCGGGTCGCTGGACCAGGCCTGCCTTTCCCTCTGCGAAGGCCAGTACATGGACCTCCAATTTCAAGACCAGATGTTGGTGTCCAGCGCAGATTACCTGGATATGATTGGCCGTAAAGCAGGAGCTCTGGCCGCCTGTGCCGCCGAATCAGCAGCCCTAACGGCCGGGTCCACGGACGACGTCTGCGCCCAATTCGCCCAGATGGGCCGCAGCATGGGCATGGCCTGGCAGATCGCCCGGGACATCGACGACCTTTGGGGCGAACGCGGCGATGGTATGACTCCCAGCAACGTCATCAATAAGAAAAAGAGCCTGCCGTTGGTCCACACGCTGGAGACCGCCAGCGTCAGCATCAAGCGAGAGTTGGGCGCTATATATATGAAGCGAGTGCTGGAGGACAGCGACATCGCCAAGATGATTGAGATCCTAGATAACACCGACGCTCGCCAGACCTCTCAGGCTAAGGCTAAGGAGCTGGTCGACCAGGCCTTGGCTGGACTGGGCGGAGTTTCACAACAAGGGAAGGACGCTCTGGCTGGACTGGGCCAATGGGCGGCCGAGGGAGGCCGTTAATGGCAAAACGCAGACTGGACCAGCTTGATGTAGCCGGAAAGAGGGTACTGGTTCGCGTGGACTTCAACGTGCCCATCGACCAGGGAATCGAAGGCATCTCCCTCTACGACCAACGCCTGCGGGCGACCCTGCCGACGATACATTACCTCATCGATCAGGGTAGCAAGATAGTCCTCTGTTCCCACCTGGGCCGCCCCAACGGCGTGGTGGTCGAAGGACTTCGGCTGGCGCCTGTTGGAGACCGTCTGGCAATCCTTTTGGAGCGCCCGGTAAAAAGCCTGCCGGAGATCACCGGCCCGGTGGTTGCCGACGCTGTGTCTGCGATGGTCCCGGGTGACATAATCTTGCTGGAAAACCTTCGGTTTCACCCCGGCGAGGAGGAGAACGACGGCGTATTCGCCTGCGAATTGTCCGACACGGTGGACTGCTTCGTGATGGACGCTTTCGCCGTGGCCCACCGCGCCCACGCGTCCACGGATGGAATCATCAAGTTCTTGCCTTCGGCCATGGGCCTCCTGGTACAGAGAGAGGTAGAGGCGATGGGTCAGGCATTGGAATCCCCGGAGAGGCCGCTGGCCGCGCTTCTGGGCGGTGCCAAGGTGAGCGACAAGATACTGCTGTTGGACAACCTATTGGAGGACCTGGATTACTTGGTCATCGGCGGCGGAATGTGCGTGACCTTCCTGAACGCCCAGGGCTACTCCACCGGAGCGTCGAGGATCGAAGAGGACCGCTTGGAATTCGCCCGCCAGATCATGGAGCGGGCTGAGGCCGCCAACATCAAATTGCTCCTTCCCGAGAACGTGGTCATCGCCAACGAGTTCGCGGCCGACCCCGCCGAGACCGACGTCATGCACGTTGGAGATGTGCCTGACGGCTGGTACATCATGGACATCGCACCCAATTCGGCCCAGGATTTCGCCCAGGCGCTGAGCAAGTG
>VFHG01000146.1 GCA_009392075.1 SAR202 cluster bacterium | reverse complement strand
GCGCGGGCATAGTCATCGCCGCCGAGTCCGACATGATCGTTGCCTCGGAGGACGCAAAATTCGGCATCACCGAGACCAGAAGAGGATTGCCCGGCGGCCGGATCTGGGCCAAGGTCAACGCCTTCATGCCCTCCAAGATAGCCTCGGAGATGGTGATAACAGGAGAACACATAGACGCCGCCGAACTATACCGGCTTGGGTTGGTCAACCGTCTGGTACCCACGGGAGAGCACGTGAGAGCCGCCGAAGAGCTGGCGGAGAAGGTGTTGAAGTCACCACCGTTGGCCACTCGGGCGGCAGTGAAACTAACACGCCGTCAGTGGGTCCAGACCGGGGCCGAAGCCGACATGCAGATGCTGCCGCTGAAACTACACCTGACTGAGGACTTCAAAGAGGCCAGTCAGTCGTTCGTGGAAAAGAGAGCGCCGGAGTACCACGCCCGCTAAGCGGCCTAGCCGGATTCGCCGCTAATTCAGTAAGACCTAGGGCTAGCGCCGAGCAGCAACGTAAGCGACACCAGCTATCATTCCGACATGCACCCAATCTTCAACCGTATCCCGAGACGGTCGCCGACCTGTAATCAAACAAATAAGATCAGCGAAGAAATCGGCGATAATCTTTGAAACGCTCCGGCCTTGTCGTTCTCCGAGAAAATTCTCTGCGAACCAGCGGGAGAAATCTCCCAGATTTTCTGAGTTACTCAATTCATCCACCCTTACCCTTTTTGCCTACTCGATTTAGTGTTTCTTTATGTTTAATAAACCGTCTAACCCAACGCCTAGCACTGCTGCAGATACAGACAACGGTATAGCGGCGCTAAACCCATCGCCGGTCACTATATAAACGGCGAATGCTCCAAAAAGTAATACGACGAACGCGCCCATCAAGAACAAGGAAGTTAAAGCCTTATCGTTTCGGCCCATAAGCGAACACCATAAGAATATGGGGAAAAAGAAAGCCCCCCTACTCCTTCAGGAGTAGGGGGGATTCTTGTTTCATACACCAAGGGTTAGGTCACCGCGGCCGCCACGGCCAGGGTTGGTCGCGCACTGTGGCCAGAGACGGGGGCACTTTGCCTCCGAGTACCGCGCCGTTGCTGAGTCTAGCTTCAACCTTCAAGAAGCTGAACCAGAGAAATTTGGAAGAGCGTATCTGGAGACTGCATACATATGGGGCTAAGGTGCCGTCAACCAGAACCCTGACCCCGTCGGCAGGCACTTCGTGAAACCGGGATTGTTTGCGATGCCCAAGGTACGTGCTGACCTAGATCCCGGCAGCGGGACCGGCTCAATGATCGAAACATTGCAGGTCAAAAACAACCAGGTCCCTTCGTTTCTGAACGTGCTCCAGGGCGTCAGGGCTGAACGAAATTTCTATTTCGCCATGATTTACGGGACCGTCGCCTGCCGGCCGGCCGTAGCGGAGCCGTTGGACGTTAAGCCCAGGAGGCACGACGTCCCAACACGAGGCCGTTTTCCAATTCCAGGTCTGCTTTCAGGTTTCGGAAAAACAAGAATTTCTTGCTGTCGATGTTCATGGTGGTGGTGTGCTGGGCCAGGTTGGGCAGAATGAACAATTCCACACCATCCTGCGTTATCTTGCGGTAGGAAGTGATATCGCGGCGGAAGATTCGGGTATCGACCGATACCTCAGTGGAGTTACCTCCTCAAGACGAGAAGGAAATCAAGTCCACGGCCGCTTGGCCGCCCTTGCTCTGGATATGCTCCAAGGCCTCAGGCGTCAGATTGATCTCCATCAGTTACCTCTCCGGCCGGTTTCCCCCTCCGGCACACTGAAACAATGAATGAACAGTAACCATGCGCTGATGAGGTACTGCTCCGAAACTATGATGCGCCAATTTCTCTTGAGGTTCAATCCCGCCGGTTAACTTTTGAGCCGAAGAACAAGGCTGTTACGGGCATCCACGCTGGCCGGATGGACCGTTTCCCCTTTCTCTAGGCGGACCGCCATCTCCCGGGACAGGAATTCAAGCAACGCCAGGTCCAGGCTCTCCTGCGCCATTTCATGCAGCCGGGCCTGGTAAGAGTAGACAACCGACTTCTGCGGGTCCAATTTATCGGCCAGAAAAACCAGTTTACCCAAGTCGTCTAACGAAGCGTGAGCAGTTGAATGCCAACGCACAGCTTCATATAGGCCGAGGTCGTTGAGGTCTTCCTCTTGTCGCAGCAGTTCAGCTCCCACAGGCCCGTGGAGCAAAAGCGGGAAGTCGCGGTCTACGTCAGTCACGGTCACGCCCAGGGCAGCGGACATCTTCAGGAGGTCATCGCCAGGCACAGCGCGGCAGACATCATGTGCCAGGGCGCCAAGCTCAGCGCGCTTGGGGTCGACTTGATTGCAGGCGGCCAGTTCTTGGGCTACGTCGCGCACGCGGTAGATGTGGGCCTGCAGACCGTCGGGGAGAGACTTCAGGCGGTCCTGGAGGCGTTGGAGCAACTCGGGCATTTAAGAATCCCAGGTGATATGCCCTACCCCATGGCTCCCAATTTCTTGCCGCCAAGGAGATGCATGTGGGGGTGGACAATCTCCTGGCCTGAGTCTTCGCCCTGGTTGAGCACCAACCGGTAGCCGCTGAGAGTAACGCCCTCACGGCGGGCGATCTCTTCGGCCACTACGAACATGTGTCCCATGATCGGCACCTGTCCGGGCCCGACGTAGGCCAGGGAGGCGATGTGCATATTGGGGATGATCAACATATGCACAGGGGCTTTAGGATTGATGTCCTTGATGGCGAAGACCCGGTCGTCCCGGTAAACCGGGGCAGCGTGCATCGGGTCTTGGGCCATGTTGCAAAAAATACATTCAGTGGTGGTGGTCATGCCGCGTTCGCCTCCGTGGCGTTTGTGGATTAGGTTAAGGCTATTCGTCGTCTAGGTGTTGCAGGACGATCTCTTTGTGGTGGTTTGCGTCGCCGTAGGTCAGCTCGTGCACCTTGGCCCTCCGTGTGTACAACTGCAGGTCGTGTTCCTTGGTAAAGCCGATGGCGCCGTGGCACTGGTGGGCCGTGCCGCACACCCGGCGGTATGCCGGGCCTATCCAAGCCTTGGCCATGGCTACTTCCTTTTGGGCTGGCAAGCCCTCTGACAGCCGCCACACGGCCTGATACGCGATGTTCTTGGAACCTTCCACATCGGTGGCCATACGAGCGCAGTGGTGTTGCACGGCCTGGAAGGTGCCGATGGCGCGACCGAACTGGGTGCGACCCTTGGCGTACTCGACGGTCATGTCTAACACAGCTTCGGACCCGCCTAGAATTTCGATGCACTGGGCCGCCGTGGCCCGCATGATTGCGCGATCGATTATTAGCCAAGCCTCGCCGACGGCTCCGATCGCGGAGTCGGCAGAAACATTAACCTTGTCCAGGCTAACCTCAAAAACACGTTCATTGCCCACGGATTGCATAGGAGTGATGGTGAGTCCGTCAGTTCCGGAAGGCACTAAGAACAGTGAGATTCCATCAGCGGGGTCCGAGCCCGACGATGTACGTGCAGCCACTAAAATAACGTCCGCGGCCGCAGCATCAGGTACGAACAGCTTGGTCCCCGTGATCTCGTATCCGCCGCCTTGCTGGCTGGCGATGGCCTGGATGTCCCAGGGCTCGTAAGCTGCTCCCGCCTCGACAACGGCCATGGTCAGGATGATCGTTCCAGCGCAGATACGGCTGATCAGTTCGTCTTTCTGAGCGTCCGAGCCGCCGTCAAGCACGGTCATTCCGCCCAACACCACCGTGGAGAAGAAGGGCGAGGGAGCCAACGAACGGCCTATCTCTTCCAGCAGCACTCCCAGATCGGCAAAGTTGCCGCCAGTGCCGCCGTATTGCTCGGGGAAAGCAACCCCGGTCCAGCCAAGGCCAACCATCTGGCGCCACAGTTCATCGCTGAATCCCCGCGAGTCTTCCTCCATCTCTCTCACCAGGGTTAGAGGGCACTCGCGAACCAGGAAATCCTGAGCGCTGGTTTTCAGCATCTGCTGTATCTCGGTTAGACCCAGGTCCATGCTATTCCTCCGAATTTACTGCTAGTCAGATTGAGCGCGGATAGTATATCCCATCGCCTGATGGGTGGGTAGTGGCATGGTCTCAGCAACGTCACTCGCCGACTGTTTGCTTGTTCCATCATAACGAACCTGTCCTACCCGGTCATCGTAAGCCCGGCCTCCCCACTCATGGTGAGCCTGTCGAACCACGGTGCGGTAATGTCAGGGTCCTTCGACGGGCTCAGGGCGAGCGGAGATCAGCCCACTGCGCCGGCCACAACCGTTACGCCTTAGACGGCTCCACTTCCACCACGATTTCCACTGGCGTGTTGCGGGCGACGATTATCTCCATATCCTCGGAGCCGTCGTTGATCGGTTGGTGGGTGGCCTCCGCCGGCACGTAGATAAAATCGCCGGGTCCTATGGCCAATTCGGTCTCTAGATTGTCGCCGACCACGAAACGGCCGTGGCCTTTGACCACGTAGATGGCCGACTCGCAATTCACATGGTAGTGGGGGCTGGAGGCACAGTGGGGCGGGATGGTTGCCACGGCCAGGTGGATGCCGGTGGAACCGGTCAGCTTCTCGGACACGCCCGCCAGGCGCGTCATGGCCCCTGATTGAATCTCCACTTCCAGGCCGTCGGGATGGATAACCTTGATCTCACTCATTTCGAACTACCTTTGTTGCTGACTAGAGGCTGCGTACCATCTTGTCCAACTGGCTGATGGCTTTTTGAATATTTTCTTGGGAATTGGCGTAAGACAGACGCACGTATCCCTCACCGTATTCGCCGAAGGCGCTGCCAGATAGCAGAGCGACCCCGGCTTCGTTCATCGCTTTAGTCTCGAATTCTATGGATGTGAGCCCGGTCTCTTTGATGCTGGGAAATGCGTAGAACGCGCCTTCCGGCTCGGGGCAGTTGACCCCAGGGATGCTTTGCAAGCCGTCAGCGATAAGCCGGCGGCGAATGCCGAACTCGGCAACCATGGCCTCGACTTCATCCCTAGGCCCTTCTAGCGCCGCCACCGCAGCCTTCTGGGTGAATGGCGCTGCGCAAGAAACGCTGTTAACGGCCAGCTTGACGATATGGGGCACCAACTCCTCGGGAAAGATCCCGTAGCCCATCCGCCAGCCGGTCATTGCGTAGCTCTTGGAAAAGCCGTCCAAGATGATGGTCCGTTCCTGCATTTCGGGAATGGAAGAAATGCTGTAGTGGTCACCCGTATAGAGGATGTCTTTATAGATCTCGTCAGCCATCACGTACAGCCCTGGGTGCTGCATCACGATCCCCGCAATCTTTTCCAGTTCCTCCTTAGTCAGGGCCGAGCCACAGGGGTTCTCCGGAGAGTTGATGATCATCAGCCGTGTTTTATCCGTAATCAGGCCGGGCAGGGCATCAATGTCAGGGTGGTAGCCCGTTTCTTCCATGAGCTGCATAGGCACAGGTGTAGCGCCGGCGAACTTGATCATGGACTCATAGATCGGGAAGCCGGGGTTGGGGTAGATGACTTCGATACCGGGCTCAGCCAGCGCCAGAAGCACATAAAACATGATGGGTTTTGCGCCCGGCGTCACTACAATGTTGGCCGGGTCGGTGTCCGTGCCCCGGACTTCACGGCTATTCCGGGCGATGGCCTCGCGAAGTTCGGGCAGCCCGGCCGTGGGGGCGTAATGGGTGAAACCGTCGCTGATAGCCTGCATGCCGGCCTCGACGATATGCCTGGGCGTCTCGAAGTCGGGCTCGCCGATCTCAAGGTGGATTATCTCTTTGCCCTGGGCTTCCAAGGCGCGGGCTCTGGCCAGCACCTCAAACGCCGATTCAGTGCCCAAGTCGTTCATACGGGCAGCAACTGTCATCGGTCCTCCGGAAACATGGGATTCCAAAATTGGCGAAGTGTTTGTGGAAATGCGCCAGAAACTCAGTCCGACTGGACCTGGTTCTCGGTGCGCACTGAAAGGCCGAAGATCTTGATGAATCCCTCGGCCGAGCTGTGGTCGAACTCGTCGGCGCGGTCATAGGTAGCCAGTCCGTAGTTGTACAGGGCCTTGGGCGCCTGCCGCCCCACAACGGTTCCGGTGCCTTTATGCAGCCGCATCTTGATATCGCCGGTGACGTACCGCTGAGTGCTCTGGACGTAGGCGTTAAGGTCGGCCCGATGAGCGGTGAACCAGAGCCCGTTGTAGACCACATCGGCGTACTCCAAGGCGATTCTGGCCTTGGTGCGGGCCTGGTCTTTGGTCAGGGTCATGGCTTCCAGCGCCGTATGGGCCGTGTGCAGCAGCGTGGCCGCCGGACACTCGTATATTTCCCGCGACTTGATCCCGACCAATCGGTTCTCCACATGGTCGATGCGTCCAATGCCGTGGGCGCCGGATAGGGTATTCAGATGATTTATCAGGTCGGTCCCGGCCATGCTCTCGCCGTCGACCGCAGTGGGCACGCCACACTCGAAATGAATCTCCACGTAGGCTGGCTCGTCCGGAGTTTCAGACACCGGACTGGTCCAGGCGTAAGCGTCCTCGGGCGGTTCCAGCCAAGGGTCTTCAAGCTCCCCGGCCTCGACGCTCCGGCCCCATAGGTTCTCGTCGGTGGAGAACCGGCTCCGGTTGGCGTTGATGGGCAGATTCCGGGCCTGACCGTATTCGATCTCATCTTCCCGGCTCATTCCCCAGTCACGGATGGGCGCGATGACGTCAATTCCCGGCCCCAGGGCGGCGATACCGACTTCCAGTCTGACCTGGTCGTTTCCTTTGCCCGTGCAGCCGTGGGCGATGGCGTAAGCACCGTGTTCCTTGGCAACCTCAACCAAATATCGAGCGATCAGCGGGCGTCCCAGCGCAGTGGCCAGCGGGTATTGTTCTTCGTAGACCGTGCCTGCCTGCAGGGACGGGAACAAGAATTCGTTGACCAGAGTGTCCCGGCCATCAACGGTTAGCGCTTCCGTTGCGCCGATGGTCAGCGCCCGTTGGCGGATGGACTCCAGATCCACCATCCCCAGGTCGATGGTTAAGGTGATTATGTCTGCGCCGTACTTTTCCTGCAGCCACGGGACCGCCACGGTGGTATCCAGTCCCCCGCTATAGGCCAGTACGATTTTCGGCTTTGCCATTTCTGTTGAGGTTGCTCCCTTAATACTGTTTCCAGATTCTGACGTGACGGATGCGTAAACCGACGCCCCCATCCTAACCTTCCCTCTGCGCGGGGGAAGGGACTGTTCGCTAGATCGTCGCCAGGGCGTCACCCAGGCGTTCCACCGCCCCATCGATCTCTTCTCTGGTTACGGTCAGAGGCGGCATGAAGCGAATGGTGGTGGGCCGGGGCGCATTCAGCAGAAGCCCCGCCTCGTTGGCTGCTGTCAGCACCTGAGGCGATATATCGCTCTCGAACTCCATGGCGGCCAACAGACCCTTGCCCCGGACCTCCGCAACGAATGAGAAACGGTCCTTCAGGTCGTTCAGCCGTCCCAGAAGGTAGGGCTCCATCTCTTTGGTCTTGCCGGGGATGTCGTTGTCGATGAGGAATTTGGTCCCCGCATAAGCGGCGGCTGTAGTCAGCATGTTGCCGCCAAATGTGGAACCGTGATCGCCCGGCACCAAGGCCATGCAGGACTCTTTGGACATGAAGGCGCCGATGGGGACGCCGTAGCCAAGCCCTTTGGCCAGCGTCATGACATCAGGCTCGATACCGTATTCTTGGTATCCGAACAGGCTGCCCAGACGGCCCATACCAGTCTGGACTTCGTCTAAGATCAGCAGTATTCCCTGCTTGTCGCACCAGTCCCGGATTCGCTGCAGATAGTCGTCAGCGGGAATAATCACACCTGCCTCGCCCTGCACCGGCTCGATCATCACTGCGGCCGTCCTTTCGTTGGTAGCCTCCATGATGGCTTCAACGTCGTTGTAATCAACGTGGACGAAACCGGGCTGCAGAGGCGTGAAGTTCTCCTGGTAGTGGGGCTGTCCGGTGGCAGCCAGGGTGCCCATGGTCCGGCCATGGAACGAATTCAAGGCTGTGATGATCTCATAGGCGCCGTCGCGGTTAAGCTTGCCGTAACGGCGGGCCAGTTTCATGGCCCCTTCGTTGGCCTCAGCCCCACTGTTGCCAAAGAACACTAGGTCCAGGGCGCTGTTCTCAACCAGCGTCTCGGCCAATTGCAGTTGGGGCACGCTGTAGAACTGGTTTGAAACCTGCATCAGCGTTGCGGCCTGGTCTGCGATAGCCTTGGTCACCACCGGATGGCAATGGCCCAACTGGTTCACAGCCCAACCGGCCACGAAGTCCAGATACTCTTTCCCGTCGGCATCCCAAGCACGGGTCCCTTCGCCCTTGACCAGCACCACCGGTTGGCGGCGCACCGTCTGGGCGTAATACTTCTTCTCAACGTCGATCCAATCACTGCTCTTGGTCATTGTGGGTGTCCTCCCCCATTGTCGGTCTTGGTCATTGCGGGTCCTTTTCTAAGGACTCTCGTAGGCGTTCTACAGCCTCTTGGATATTTTTCAAGGCCTCGTCCAGTTCGGTAACTGCATCCTCGATTACTCGCAAGTCTTCCGAGTTCGGAGTCGCTTGGCCTTCCCCACCCGACCCGATAGGCACGACATCAGAAGGCGGCCCACCCTCCAGCAGCAGCGCCAACCCCTCTCCAACGCTGTCCGCCATAACCACGTTACTGCCGTCGGCTAGGATAACCTTTTTGAGCTCTGGAAATGCCAGCCCTTCTGACTGGAGATACAGAGGCTCCACATAGATTATCGCATCGCCCACCGGTATGACCAGCAGCTGCCCTCTGACGATGCGCGACCCCTCTCCCTCTCCTCCCCACAACGTGAATTGCTGGGAAATTAACGGGTCATTTTCAATCCGGGCTTCCACCTGACTGGGCCCATGGACCTGCGGGTCTTTAGGCACTGTGAAGGCATTTAGCTTGCCGTAATGAACCCCGTCGTTCCGGGCCGTTAGCCAACCGACCAGGTTCTTTTTCTCGCCGGCCGGACTGAAGGGCAACATTAACACAAACTCTTCGCTATCGCCGCCGGGCATCTGCAAGATCAGGTATGACGGGTGGACCTCAACTCCTCGCCTGCCAAAGCGGCTGTCTTCGGGTATTGCCCACTGGTCGGCCTGGTTGAAGAACACCTGGGTATCGGTGACGTGGTAACGCAGGTACATTTCCGCCTGGACCGAGAACAGACCGTTGGGGTAGCGGATGTGGGCTTGGAGCTCAGAGGGCATCTCGTCAAAGTCCAAGAACAATTCCGGGAAGGCACGGCGATACATCTGCAGCAGCGGATCGTTGGGGTCCATGACATAGATGGACACCTCGCCACTGAAGGCATCGACCACCGCCTTGACGCTATTGCGGATGTAATTGAAACCGCTGTCCGTGAGTGTTGAGTAAGGGTAACGGTCGGTCGTCGTGAACGCATCCTGCAGCCACCACAGCTTCCCCGAGCCATCCACCACCGGGTAAGGGTCTTCATCCATGGTCAGAAACGGCGCCAGCGCCTTGACCCGGCCGCTGATCTGACGCCGGTACTGGATCTTGGTGCCGGAGGATATCTGGTCGCTAAGCAGTATGTTGATATCGGCGAATTGCCAGGCGTAAGCCAGCCGCCGGAAGGTGCCACCCAGGTCAACCCCGCCCTCTCCCTGGTAATGCAGGTCACTGCCCGAAGGATCAATCTCGGGGGCCGAGCTGTTCACGATGGCGAAGGGCGCTGGGGATTCCCCGTAGTAAATCTCCGGCCGTTCTATTGGAATCTCACCGCGGATTGGGATGTCCTGTATGAAAAACTCCGGGCGTCCCTCTTCCGGGGTAAAGCCGATGGCCGGACTCATGGCGACGCCGAAGCCGTGGGTGTACTGGAGCCTACGGTTTACCCAGTTTCGGGCGTCTGCCGGCAGGTTTTCTGGGTCCAATTCTCGCGCTGATAGAAGCACCTGGCGCAGCTTCCCATCCAATATGTACCGGTCCGAGTCCATGTTCAGGAAGTTATAGTAAAGCTCCATAAATTGAAGTTGGTTATAGGCATCCTGCAGCGGTTCCACATCCCACAACCTGATGTTCTCGATGACCGGCAGGTTGTTAGCCACCACATCGGCATCTATATCACCGACCGTTGGGAGGGCGACCTGTTCAACTTGGTCCAATTGGTAAGCAGCCCGGGTGGCCTCGATGTTCCGATCGATGTAGACCTGTTCGCGTTCAAACTGGTTCGGGTCCACCTGGAAGCGTTGGAACAAAGCGGGGAAGGCCAGGTCGGCCAACAAAACCATAATGATCCAAAGGCTGACAGCCCCGGCCATCAGCCGTAGACCGCCGAAATAATGGCTGGCGAAGAACGCGGCCGCGCCAAGAGTCGCGATGGCGGTCATCAGCCAGAGAACCGGTATCCGAGCGTGAATGTCGGTATACCCCGCTCCAGCCACCAGTCCGCCCGAGGACAGAACCAAGTCGTAGATAGCGAGGACGTGCCCGCTGGCGATGCTCAACATTAGCAGACCGCCCAGGGTTCCTATGTGTTTCAGCATCCTAGGCGCCAGGAAGAAGTTCAAACCTCTTAGGCCGTAGATCCCCGCATAGAGGAACAAAGACATCACGACCGACACGATCAGTATGCCCATAACCCAGGCCTGCACGAAATTCAGCATGCGCACGGTTACGATGAAGAAGGAAAGGTCTTGGCCGAATTCAGCGTCCGAAACACCAAAAGATACTTTGTTCAGGAACAGCAAAAAGACTTCCCAGCGGCCCGCAGCGGCTGATCCGAAAACCGGCGCAGCCGTCAAAACCGTGATCACGACGGCCGCCACCAAGAGGGCCCGCAATAGCCGCATGGTCTCTTCGGTAACAGGAAGGGTGGAAGGGCCTCGGGAGAACCGGAAGGTGAAGTAGAAGTTGACGATTAACGCCGCTGTCGTCACCGCCGTCCCGCCGACAAAAAGCCAGATCTTCATCACCAATATCTTGGTGAACACACCCTGGTAACCAAGTTCGTCAAACCACAGCAGATCGGTGTAGACCGTCCGGAGCCACCACAGGACCAAGAATGCAAAGAGCAGGGAAACGGCGGTTATGCACCCATTGCGCACCCGCCAAAGGACGGCAGCCGAGACTCCCGGCAGGTTCGGGCTTTCTGGCTCGTCGGAGTCGTTTGTTAGGTCAAAGCTCATGGATTAGGTAATCATTAGTTGATCAATGGAGAAGCGCTTGGCGCATAAGATTACACACCGTCTGCATTTTCGCGTCTACGGGCGCTTCTGAAATCTTCAATGATCGTGGTTCCGCTTGAGTCTCCGCGGACGCACTCCAGCAGTGCATCTGGCTGCCGTCCGTCAATGATGTTTGCAATGGGAGAGCGTTCCAGGGCCCGAAGACAGGCCGAAAGCTTGGGGATCATTCCCCCTTGGATCACCCCTGAGTTGAAGAGGATGTTGGCCCGGCGCCGGTCCAGCCGCCGAATCACGCGACCACCACCATCCATAACGCCGGTAACGTCCGTCAGAAAGATCAATTGCTCGGCCTCCAGGGCGTAGGCCAGTTCCCCCGCCACCGTGTCGCCGTTGATGTTGAGTGGGCTGCCGGCGTTCTCGGAGCCGTCTCGTTCGTGCACGCCCAGAGGTGCGATCATTGGGATATACCCATTATCCAGCAGAGCCTTAATCGGTTCATTGTTGATGCTGGTCACCTCGCCGACGAATCCGAGTTCCGGGTTGCCAATCTTGGCCTCGATCATGCAGCCGTCGATGCCGCTGAGGCCCACTGACCGGCCTCCCAACTCGTGCATCTGGGATACCAGTTCTTTGTTGATCAGTCCGGTAAGGACGGCAACCACAATCTCGAGGCTGGGAGCGTCAGTAACTCGCAGGCCGCCCACGAACTGGGGCGCCAAGCCTTGGCGCTGCATCCATTGGGATATCACGTTGCCGCCACCGTGGACCACCACCACTTCACGCCCTTCCTGTTGCAACCGCACCAGGTCCCGGAGGCTAGTGTCGTGACTACCCAGGGTGCTGCCACCGATCTTCACTACTATTGGACGGCTTTTTACCGGTTGGCCCGCCAATTCTCTCTCCAAACGAAAATACTCAAATCAAGATGGGGTCGAATGGGTGTGGAATCGGCTGCCAAGAGAGACCGTAAGAGCCGCCGGAAATGCGATCAGACTGCCGCTGGCCCTGCTATCAGGTACGGCCGTCCCACTCCCGAATGTCTACTCGGAACTCGGACGCAACCGTGTGCGAGCACAGCGGGTCAGGCCAATAATAGTGTTGAAAGTCGGATTAGGTGGTGTAGGCACTGTTGATGACCACGTATTCTTCGGTGAGGTCGCAGCCC
>VFHG01000145.1 GCA_009392075.1 SAR202 cluster bacterium | reverse complement strand
TACCAGCACCAAGGCCACATTGCCTACCTGAAGGGTCTGGCCCGGACCCGATAGTTCCCGGTGGTTAAGCCCAGCAAGTGATTCCCAGGCAAAGGGCGGGCCAGGTTCATTGACATAGGAAATCGCGGGGCGTAGCTTGAAATCACCTAGTACTAACCTGTTTTGCCGCCAGAATATACAGTCGACAGACACGGGTCTGTCGAACTTCAACTCAACTGGCTCAAGAATAGCGATTTGAAATCAGCGGCCGGCGTTCTCCACAAATTCCTGTTACAGCCAAAGCTCCGGATGGTCTTGGGCTTGGTTGTTGGCACTGCCATCGGCATCGCTATGGTGCGTGATGTAGAATGGGGCTCCCTTTCATCTGCCTTTAGCGATTTCCCGATCGGCTACGGGTTGCTTTCCCTGGCCGTATTCTCAGCCGCCACCGCCATGCGCGCCTTCCGCTGGCAGGTGCTGTTTCTCGGCGACAAGGTCCCGCTCCACAGGCTTTTTTTGGTGCAAAACGTCGGCATCGGCCTAAATAGTGTCTCGCCACTTAAAATCATCAGCGAAGCCACCCAATTTTTGATGCTCACCGTCAGATACCGGGTCCGAGGCGATGAGGTCGCAGCCACGTTGGGAATCCAAAGGGTCTTGGATTTTGTGATCGCAGCGATTCTCTTAGGCGTTGGCTTGATGGTACTGCCCAGCCTAAAGGGACTCACCCCTTACATAGCCGGCGCCATCTTGATCGCAGTCATCAGTGTTCTGGCTGTGCCGGTGGTCATCTGGTTCGGGTCTAGGCCCGGCCTCACTCACCTACAGATGCTAGCATCCACTTCATCGTCGCTCAGAGATCTGACACGGGCACGGGTACGCCTAACATGGTCTTTTTTGCTAACCCTGGGATATTGGGTGTTGTTAGGGCTATCGGCCTGGGTATTGGCCCACGGAATGGGAATAGACATCAATCTGCTGGTCGCCACGCTGTTGGTGATCGGAACTCTGACTTTCGTGGCCCTTGTGCCGTCCCTCCCTGCCTCGGTAGGAACCTTCGAGTTTGCCGTCTTTTATCTGTTGACCACTATCGGGGTGGGAGACGGTGAAGCTTTAGGGTTTGCTCTGGTGATTCATGCGATCCTCTTCATGCCCCCTATCTTGATTGCCATCATGGTCTTCGTAACTTGGGCAATAACGGGCCGCGGCAACCCCACACGCCTCGCTCCCGACCTGCTACCCACTGATCCGCTGCAAGCCCAGCCACACCACCCACCGACTGACACCTTTTGACCCCTTTAATCTGCCCGTAGGACGCATAGCCGCCCTCATGGCCCAGCGGCCACACAGCCTTATAATTGGTTGTGATTTCGGTTGAATTGGACGGACGTGTCGGTCATGAAACTATTCTCGTTTAAACGGCTCTTAGTCATCGGCGCTGCTGCGTTAGCCATCGGCTGCTCGTCCAGCGCTACGCCCTCTCCCGACACGAATGTGAGCAATGACGTACCCGTTGCCATGCCCACCGCGGTTGTTGCTCCGGCGCCGTCCGGCTTCTCAGGCGGCACGCTCAAGGTCGTCGCTGACTCACAGATACCCCACCGGGACGTCCATCAAGAGGTCCAAGAAACATTGGCAGCGTTAGGGCCGGGTCTGGCCTACAGCAGGCTGTTGCGACTCCGTTCTGGTCAGGGGACCAACCAGCCCAACCTGCTGCTGGAATGCGACCTGTGCCAAAGCTGGGAATTGAACGAAGACCTAGCATTCGTCTTTAAACTACGGCCCGGTATCAAATGGCAGAACATAGCGCCGGTGAACGGTCGTTTCCTGAACGCAGAGGACGTGGTGTTCAGTCTGGACCGACTCAAGACTCCCGGTTGGCCCAATGCGGCTCTCTTGTCATCCATCGGGAATGCCGGGGCGATAGACGCTCTGACGCTCAAGGTCGAACTAAATTTGGAAGACGCAGATGCTCTGCTCGCCCTCGCCGACGGACACGCCAAGATCGTCGCGAGGGAAGTTGTGGCGATGTATGGCAACCTGAAAGATGCCCCGGTAGTCGGCACTGGCCCATGGGTCTGGCAGGAGACCGGGCCGGGCGAAAATATGGTATTCGTGCGAAACGACAACTACTTCGAGGAAGGCCTGCCGTTCCTAGACCAACTCGACGTTACAGTCATGCGCACCGCGCCGCTGGCCGATCCTCCGGGTACGGTTGAGTCCGACAAAGTAGCGGCGTTCCGCGCCGGTCTGGTCGATGTCCTATCCGTGGGCCCCATCGAATGGGACATGGTGCGGCAGGGCGAGCCTGATTTCCAGTCGGTTGTTTCACGCCGGTCTGGGTCAGGTGTGGTGTTAGCGATGAACTCCCAAAAGCCAAACCTAAAAGAGGCTGCTGTCAGGCAAGCCGTGTTCCAGGCCATTGATCCCTGGGATTATCTGGACACTGTGTGGTCGGGACAAGGGTTCGCCAGCGTGGGCATACCTGTGAGAGAGGCCGACTGGCTCTTGGAGCGGTCGGAGATGCGCCAGAACTTCTTCGCGGACCCAGGCAAAGCCCGGCAGCTACTGATCGATTCCGGTCAGCGCCTGCCGGTTAAGCTGGAGGTTACGGTCCGCATCGAAAGGACCGGCGGCGAGAATGTAGCTCTGGAAGAACGGCTGCTCACCGACCTAACCTCCGTGGGATTTAAGCCGGAACTGCGGCGGATGAACCCTGTGCAGTTCGACGACCTTGTGATGGGACCGGCCAGGGATTTCGAGCTGGTAGTGGGTGCTTTACCTCCAACCTCGACCACCAACAGTTACCTGTTCGGGCTCTTGCATAGTCAGGGCCAATGGAACCTGGCCGGACATGACGATGTTCAGTTGGACTCGATGATCGAGGCCCAGGCGGCCGAATTCGACGATGCCGAACGCCGGGTACAGTTGGTAGAGATTCAGCGCCGGGTGTTGGACCAAGCCTACTTGTTCAGCCCGGTGACCGCAGCTTCACGTTGGGTGTTCAGCAACGACTTGAAGGGGTTCGAGCCCAACACAGCATTGTCCGAGTACAACTTTTGGTCGAGGACCTGGCTGGATCGTTAGTGAGATTTCTTCCGGTAATCCTTGATGCCCTCCTCCAGGGCCGTCAGGGGCAGTAGAGCACATTTTATCCGCACCGGGTATTGCCGCACTACCTGTAGAGCCAAGAGGTCGCCTAATGCAGCCTCATCGCCATCGGCGCCGTTCTTCATAGCGTCCCGGAACCGCTCACCCAGTTCTTCCACCTCGGGCAGAGATTTGCCGTCCAGCAGTCCGGAGAGCATGGAGGCTGCTGCCTGGATTATGGAGCAGCCTTCGGCACGGGCGCTTACGCCGGATACGTTGCCTTGGCCGTCCAGCTTGAGTTGCAAGATAGCCCGGTCACCGCAGAAGGGATTGAACTCTTCTGCTTCCACATCGGCGTCATTGATAGGCGCGCTGTTGCGAGGGCTACGGAAGTGTTCCATGACTAAGTCGCCGTAGAGGCCGTCTAAAGGGACGTCTGGCAGTTGGGGCATAATCTCAATCAGCCAAAGGAAAAATCGTATTCAGCTTAGCACAGGGTAAGTAGGCAACCGTTCCGAATGAACCAAGGCTACGCCGGCCTTTTACTCAGTCGTTACTTCTGATTCACCGGAGAGGGCCGCGTTCATGGTGTGCCAGGCTAGAACGGCGCACTTGATGCGGGTGGGAAATTCGTTGATGCCAGAGAGGGTTTCCAGGTCACCCAGCGTGTCCAGATCAATCTCGCCGCCAGGTTCGGTGATCATGTAGTGGAAAGCTTCGAAGATCTCTTGGGCTTTCTCGAGACTCTGACCCTTGATGCTCTGGGTCATCATGGATGCCGAGGCCCGGGAGATGGCGCAGCCGGAGCCCTGGAACCCGACGTCATCAATCACCCCGTCAACGACCTTGAGATAGAGGGTGATCTGATCGCCGCAAAGGGGATTGTAGCCGTCAGCCGTCTGGCTCGCGTCATCAACTTTCTTGAAGTTGCGGGGCTTGCTGTTGTGCTCCAGGAGAATCTCCTGGTAAAGGTCGCTAAGACCGGCCATTAACTGAACACCTCTAAAACCCGGTCGATGCCCTTAATCAACGCGTCTATGTCTTCCTTGGTGTTGTAGAACGCGAGGGAAGCCCGGGCGGTGGCGGGTATCTGGAAGCGCTGCATCACCGGCTGGGCGCAGTGGTGGCCGGTCCGTACGGCGATGCCTTGTTCGTCCAGAATCGTCCCGATGTCGTGGGGGTGGGCTTTGTCCATCACGAAAGACAGAATACCGGCTTTATGGCCGGCCGTGCCGATTATCTTTAGCCCTTCAATTGATGACAGAGCGTCGGTGCCGTACCGAAGCAGCTCGTCCTCGTGAGCGGTGATCTGGTCAAAGCCCAGGTTATTTACGTAGTCGATGGCCGCGCCCAATCCGATGGCTCCAGCGATATCTGGTGTGCCGCCCTCGAATTTGTAGGGCAGGTCGTTGTAGATGGTCTTTTCAAAGGTAACCGACTTGATCATCTCGCCGCCGCCAAGGAAGGGCGGCATGGCCTCCAGGTACTCGGCCTTGCCGTAGAGAATACCGATGCCGGTGGGTCCGAATAATTTGTGGCCGGAAAACACGTAGAAATCGCAGTCGAGTTCCTGCATATCCACAGGCATGTGTGGGACTGCTTGAGCGCCGTCTAGCAAGACTGGCGCGCTGTGGGCGTGAGCCATCTTCACTATCTGGGCGGCGGGTAGGATGGTGCCCAAAGCATTGGATACATGGGTGATGGAGACCAGCTTGGTGCGGGGACTGAGCATTTTTTCGTACTCGTCCATGCGCAGTTCTCCGGAGTCGTCGATCGGCACGACCCGCAGATTGGCTCCCTTTTCCTCGCACAACATCTGCCAAGGAACTATGTTGGAGTGATGCTCCATGTTGGAGACGATGATGTCGTCGCCAGGGCCTATGTTCTGCCGCCCGTAGGAATAAGCCACCAGGTTGATCCCTTCCGTGGTGTTCCTAGTGTAAATTACTTCCTTGTCGTCGCGGGCGTTGATGAACTTCCGGATCTTGGTTCGTGCGCCCTCATAGCCGTCAGTCGCCTGCTGGCTCATGGTATGGACGCCGCGGTGCACATTGGAGTTGGTAGTGGTGTAGTAATCGACGATGGCATCAATCACGGACTGCGGCTTCTGCGACGTCGCGCCGTTGTCCAAGTAGACCAGCGGGTTACCATTCACCATCTGCTTCAAGATGGGGAAATCGTCCCGGATCTGGTTGACGTTAAATTTGGTTGTCATTTAACCCCCGCGACGGGCAGGCTTTTATCGGGGATCGCAGCGGAGAAAAGGTCATCTAGATAGTCGCGCAGAGGTTCCGGCCGGACCTTGTCGATAATCTCACTAGCGAATGCGTGAACTAGCATCCGGCTAGCCGCGTCTAAGTCCAAGCCCCGGCTGCGCAGGTAGAAAAGGGTGTCGGCGTCTATGTGCCCAGCGGTAGCGCCATGGTTGCATTTCACATCGTCGGCGAAGATCAGAAGACTGGGCTTGCTGTCCACTTCGGCCAACTTGGAAAGAATCAGGTTCTTGTCGGTCTGCTCCGCGTCGCTCTTTTGGGCGTCCCGGCGCACCATCACCTCGCCACCGAAAACCGCCCGCGACCTGCCGTCCAATATTCCTTTGTAGTTCAAACGGCTGGTGCAGTGAGGTTGGGCGTGATCGATGCTGATCAGGTTGTCGATGTGTTGATTGTCGGCAGTGAGGTACAGGCCGTTCAACGAGCAATATGCACCCGGTCCGTCCAACAAGACTTGAAGGTCGTTCCTGGCCAGCGCAGTGCCCAGGGCGAAAGACGCCGAATTGAAGCTGCTGTCCTTTTCTTGTTTGACCCGGCTGGTGCCGACGTGGAAGGCTTTCTCCCCTTCCAAGAGCAACCGGTAGTGGTCGATTCGCGCTCCGTCTGCTAGTGAAAACTCAGTGACGGCGTTGGTGAAATACTCGCTGTCCTTGGGACCAACGTAGCTTTCCACAACTGTGACATCGGTGTTCTTGCCGGCAACGATCAAAGTCCTGGGGTGGGTTACCTTTGGAGCAGCGCAGCCAGCCGTGATATAGGAGAGGCGGACAATCACTGGCTCAGCACGGCCGTCCGGAATGTTGATGTAAGCCCCGTCGTGAAGGAAAGCCGTGTTCAGCGCCGCGAAAGCGTCGCCGTCATAGGGAGCATAGCGGCCAATCTGGCTCTCCAAACCGGAACGATTCTCGGGAGTAATCGATGCCATGCTGTCGGCGGTAACTCCGTTTGCGCCGTTGGCCGGCGACGAGAGTTCTGCGGAATAATGGCCGTCGACATAGACCAGATCGTAGACCGCTGGACCGTCTATTTTATAGCTGGGCGCCAAAGATTTTGAACCGTTGGCAGATGCGATCCTTTCGGGGAAAAAGAAGTCAGCCTTGGCTATGGGGCCGACGTTGGTGTACTTCCAGCGTTCGTTGCCCCGTCGGGTCGTGGGAAACCCGGTCTCATTAAACTTGGCCCAGGCATTGTCCCGCAAGTCCTTAAGCCAGGCAGGGTCTCCCGCTCCCGGTCCTTGTGACAAAGACTGGAAATCGGCAAAGTATTGGGCGAATTTAACAGTTGCTGAGGTCATGAGGTTCGGTGTCGCAGAGTGCGCTACACGCCTGCGTCAACGGATTCTTTAATCCAGTCGTAACCCTTCTCTTCCAGCTCGTGGGCCAGTTCAGGGCCGCCAGACCGTACGATGCGTCCGTCGAACAAAACGTGAACGTGATTGGGCGTGATGTAATCGAGAATCCGCTGGTAATGAGTCACCAAGACCACAGCATTCTCGGGGGAACGTAGCAGATTGACCCCATCGGCGACGATGCGCAGGGCATCGATGTCCAAGCCGGAATCGGTCTCGTCCAGCAGAGCCAGCTTGGGTTCAAGCACGGCCATCTGAAGGATCTCGTTTCTTTTCTTTTCGCCGCCGGAAAAGCCTTCATTGACGGCTCTCTTAACCAGGTCGGGGTCAATCTGAACCTGCTCGACCTTGGCCTTTAGCATCTGGTCGAATTCCCGGGCGCTCATCTCTTCTTCGCCGTGGTGAACCCGCCGAGCATCTACGCCTGCCTTCAGGAATTGCCAGGCGCGCACTCCGGGGAGCTCCAGGGGATATTGGAACGCCATAAACAGGCCCATACGGGCCCGTATCTCAGGTTCCAGCTTCAACAGGTCCTGACCCTCGAACAAGACCTCGCCGCCGGTGACTGTATAGTCGGGGCGACCGGCTAGGACGTTGGCCAGAGTGCTCTTGCCGGAGCCGTTGGGTCCCATGATGGCATGGACTTCGCCGGGAAATACCTCTAGGTCGATACCTTTGAGGATATCCAGGTCGCCAGCCGAGGCGGTGAGACCCTTGACGGAAAGTAAGGGTTTGGAGCCATTCGCAGCGGCAGCCATCTAGCCCACCGCTCCTTCCAGGCTAACTTTAAGGAGCTGAGACGCTTCCATGGCGAACTCGAATGGGAGTTCTTGGAAGATACCTCGGCAGAAGCCGTTGATAATCATGAAATGGGCGTCCTCGACGGACATACCCCGTTGCTGGCAGTAGAAGAGCTGGTCGTCACTGACCTTGGAGGTCGACGCCTCATGCTCTAGCTGGGCGGTGGGGTTCTTCACTTCTATGTAGGGAACGGTATGGGCGCCGCACCTGTCTCCGACCAACAGAGAGTCGCACTGGGTAAAGTTCTTCGCACCGTCGGCGGAGGGCAGTATCTTGACCAGACCACGATAGGTAGCATTGCCCTGCCCAGCAGAGATGCCCTTGGCAACGATGGTGCTGCGCGTGTTCTTGCCTTTGTGAATCATCTTGGTGCCGGTGTCCGCCTGCTGATGATTGTTGACCAGGGCTACCGAATAGAACTCGCCGACCGAGTTGTCGCCTTCCAAAATAACGCTGGGATACTTCCAGGTGATGGCGGAACCGGTCTCCACCTGGGTCCAAGAAATCTTGGCGTTCTTGCGGGCGATACCGCGTTTGGTCACGAAATTGTAAACGCCTCCATTGCCGTCCTTATCACCCGGGAACCAGTTCTGGAGGGTGGAGTACTTGATCTCGGAGTTGTCCAAGGCCACCAACTCGACCACTGCGGCGTGGAGTTGGTGGGTCTTCCTGGCAGGAGCGGTACACCCTTCGAGGTAGCTGACGTAGGAGCCTTCTTCGGCGATGATCAGTGTCCGCTCGAACTGACCGGAGTCGGCCTGGTTTATGCGGAAGTAGGTCATCAATTCTATGGGACAGCGCACACCCTTTGGGATGTAGACAAAGGAACCGTCACTGAAGACAGCCGAGTTCAACGTGGCGTAGAAGTTATCTCCGTAGGGAACCACGGAACCCAAGTATTTCTGGACCAGTTCAGGATGCTCTTTCACTGCTTCGCTGATCGGGCAGAAGATTATGCCTTGTTTCTCCAGCGTTGCTTTGTAGGTGGTGGCCACGGAAGCGCTGTCTAAGACTGCGTCCACCGCCACACCGGCAAGGCGCTCTTGTTCCTGGAGTGGAATGCCCAGCTTAGCGAAGGCTTCCAGAATCTCCGGGTCGACTTCATCCATACTCTTAGGCGCGTCGGTCTTGGGCGCGGCGTAGTAGTAGATGTCCTGGTAGTCGATTGGCGGATAGCTAACATTGGCCCAGGTTGGCGCTTGTTGTTTCAGCTTGAGCCAATGGCTGAATGCTTTAAGGCGCCACTCCAGTAACCACTCGGGTTCTTCCTTCTTAGCGGAGATCAGCCGGACGATGTCCTCATTCAGCCCCTTGGGGGATAAGTCGGACTCTATATCGATCTCGAAACCCCACTTGTAATCTGAATCTAACTCAGAGGAAGTGGCGTTCCGTGAAATGACCTTGGGTGTGGTCATTGATTGCTCCTAGTTTGGTTCTGGGCGGTGGTCTAATCTGAGGCTATAATAGCTGTGTTCGATCGGCAATTTAACATTGTCGACCAACTTGGTCAACAATTATGCTAACACTCGTGTTTGAGGCTGTCAACGAGTTTCGTAATCGACTGAGTCGGAGGTATTCCGAAGGTCGAATCTGCGCGTCCGAGAGGAATTATTCTTAGGCTGTGTTTGACCTTTTGGAGAGTGGGCCAGTAAAGGCATTTAACCATCTTTCGTAATATTTAATACCATTTATTGCGAAACTTGACAATGTTTGCCCTTAATCCGCACCTGTAGTGTATTATTTTTGTTTATACGAAAGAATCGTCTCTTTTAAAATTGGGAAATCGTGAAATCCTCACCTATCGACGAGGTCATACGGAATGCATAGCGACATCCTGTTGGCAGACTGCCATACCCACCTAGACCAATACCCCTCGACTGAGATGACCGAGATATTGGAACGGGCCGGTGGGTCAGGTGTAGTCTTCGCGGTCTGCGCCGGCACCACACTACAATCAACCCAAGACTGCATCGACCTAGCCGATCAGCACGAACCGCTGTTCGCCGGAGTCGGGATCCACCCTATGGAAGCCAGGGACCCCGTCACCGATGAGATATACGCCGAACTTGAACGCATGGCAAAATCGTCATCCAAAGTGGTCTGCATCAGTGAGGTAGGGTTGGACTATCTGCCCGCCTCACCGGACCACGCCGTTCAAGACCAGGTATTTAGGGCCCACATCCGGCTGGCGCGCAGCCTCAAACTGCCGGTCATCTTCCACTCACGAGAGTCTCACCCAGATGTATTCAAGGTCCTGCGCGAGGAGAACGCCGGCGAGGTTGGTGGGGCGATGCACTACTTTCAAGGCGACGAGTCCACGGCGCGGGAGGCCATCAACTGTGGTTTCTACATCTCATTAGCCCGCCCGTTGACCCGGTTGCCAGAGTTACAGGAAGTCGCCAAAGTTATCCCGCTGGAGAACATGGTCCTGGAGACCGATGCGGCGCCCCAACCCTTCAAGAAATATCGCACCAATTGGACGGAGCCCAGACACGTCCAATCGGTGGCTAAGACCCTGGCGGAGATCAAAGGCATCTCGGTCGAAGAGGTCGCAGAGGTCACTACGAGAAATCTGGCGTGCTTGCTGCGGCTTGAGCGCTTCATCGAAGCGGTATAACGGCCATGGTCAACCGGTCTTCCAACGGTGGTCGGTCCTCAGGTCAGTTGAATTTCCACCAGCTGTATATCTTCCAGACGGTGGCGAGTCACCTTAGCTTCTCTCGTGCCGCTGAAGCGATGGAGATCACCCAACCTGCCGTATCTATCCAGGTCCAAGAGTTGGAGAAATTCCTGGGTGTCACCCTATTCCACCGGCGGCCCCGCGGTCTGAGGATCACTGAAGCAGGGGAGGCGGTCTTAGCTTATTCCCTACAGATATTCGCGCTGTCCAGTCAATTGATGGAAACCGTCCAAGAGATGGAAGACCTCCAGTCGGGCCGCCTTGTCCTAGGCGCCAGCTCCACGCCTGGCGAATATGTGCTCCCAATGATCGTCGGCCGGTTCCGTCAGATCTATCCTGGAATACGCGTTGAATTGGCCATTGGAAACACCCGGACCATCGTCCAACGGATATTGGACCGGGAAATGGACTTGGGAATGGTTGGCGACCACGTGGAAGAACACTCCAGCGAGTTGGAAATTGTCGACTTCCAAGACGACGAGATTGTTCTGGTGGCGGCGCCTAGCCATCTTGCGGCGGGCTTGGTCCGGCCGAGCGCTGAGCTGATGGTGGAACTGGGCCTGATTGCCAGGGAGGAAGGTTCGGCAACCCGTTCGGCGGCCGAACGCCAATTCCGGGAATTGGGAATCGTGCCCATGGTAGCGTTCGAATTAGGCAGCAATCAGGCTGTTAAGCAGGCGGCAATAGCCGGTGGGGGTATAGGAATCATTTCCCGGCTGGGCATCACCGCCGAGGTGGCTGCCGACATGCTTGTAGTCCTCGATGTCGTTGGCTGGGACTGCCGCCGCCCATTGACCTTGATCCAACCCAAAGACCGCTATCTTTCACCCTCCCAACGCGCTTTCCGCGAATTCCTCATGGCCGAAAGGCCGCCTTTTTCCGGTTCACCGCCCACTCACTAACCCCTGAGAAGCCGCTCGCGGTCGCCTGAGGTACGCCTGGGACCGGTTTTTGCTGGGGATTGAGCGCTTGTTGGGCCGGTGATACCATTGACCTTGCCAGCCCCGGCCCGGTACTTTTCAACCAGTTAACTCGGAATTTGGTAGTCTTACGGCGAGCTTCAGAGACTAATAACTTAGTGCGAAGCCGACTAAAGACACCAACCACCCAGCCGACGGAGACAGACCAGATGTTACCCGACAAATGCCAGATGGCCCTAAAAGAATGGGCGGTAACTGTTGAAGCCATGGCCAAGGGAGACCAGGTGCTCCTGCTGCGCAAAGGCGGTATCCACGAAGACGGCAAAGACTTCCGCGTGATTCACCGGGAGTTCCTGTTCTACCCAACCTACCTTCATCAGAAGGAAGACCTGTTGCAGCCGGCCTATCAGCCTGCATTGCGCAAGTTGTTGGAGCAACCACAGGACAATGACCGCATCACTTTTAGCTACTGGGCAAGGGCCGAAGAACTGCTGGAGATATCCGAGCAGGAGAAGGTGGACAACCTAGAGCCTCATCACATCTGGACGACCGCCTACGCCCAGTCGAAGCTCCACTGGAAGCCCATGCTCCCCATGTCGGTGCTTCTCCTCCGCATCTACAAACTCGAGCAACCGGTCACCGTTCCTTACCTGCCGGAATACGGAGGCTGCACATCATGGGTTGAAGTTTTGTCGGACGTTAACCTTGGCCGGATGGAACCAGTCTTAAACGACGCCGAATTTCAGCGCCGCTGCGACGATATCAAGGGAAGCCTAGGACTTACAGTAACCGCTGGCTAATCGCCATCGAACTTGGGCATAGAAGAAGGGCGAATGGGCAAGTTGCTCTCTATGTTGGAGGTAGAAAGCCAAAAGGAGGCCTGGTCAGATCTGGGCAGATGGTCGATGCCAAGGCCGCTTTCGCATTGGTGAGGGACATGCCCTACCAGAGGGCCAGCACCAGGGAACCCGAAGCCATTATTCAGGAGTGGCGGGGCACCTGCTCTGGAAAACACTATCTCCTAGATCCAATCCTCTGGGAAGGAGGGTTGGAGTCACGGGTGATTATGTGCACCCACCGGTTCACCGAGGAGACCACAGCAGATTTCCCGCCCGAATTGCGCGAAGCGGTAGTCCGAGGC
>VFHG01000144.1 GCA_009392075.1 SAR202 cluster bacterium | reverse complement strand
GCGGTACACCGCCACCGGCTCGGAAGACCGGAATGATATGCAGATCCTGCCGTCTGCCTTCTCCTCGCCCATCGGCGCGCCCGACCCCTACGAGCAAGAGGGCGTGCGCTTCACCTGTGTCTTGGAGTTGGCCAACGGTTTCGGTGAGCTGACCCTTGCCTCCGGCGACCCGACCGTCCAACCTCACCTGAACTACCGCTATCTGGAGGACGCCTGGGACCGGGAGCGGCTGCGGGAAGCCGTCCGCTTGGCGATGGACCTGGTGGAACACCCTATGTACAAGGACATCATCGACCAACGCTTAGAGCCCAAAGAGGCGGATATCAAGTCTGACGACACGCTGGACGATTGGATGCTCCAGATCACGGTGAACACCACCCACATCTCAGGCACCTGCAAGTTGGGCCCGGCTTCGGATAAGGGCGCCGTGGTGGATCAATACTGCCGGGTTCACGGGATGGAGAACATCAGAGTGGCGGACGCGTCGGTTATGCCAAATGTGGTGCGGGCCAACACCAACTCCACCACCATAATGATCGGTGAGCGGGTGGCCGATTGGATGAAAGAGGGGTAGGCCGGCCGGTTATAAGCCGTCGATCAAGCCGGAGAAATTATCGGTCCCATCCCAACTGATCAGGACGTTGGGTCCTAGGCCGTTGCTCCACGCGTTTCCGCTGGAGACATTGCCATGTGTGGAAATGTCTCCGGCTTCTTGCATCAACTCTATGTGGGCCATGACCTCGGTGAACGCCAAAAAGAAGTTCTGCTCTTCCAGCTCCCGGTTGGAAAAATATTCGCGGGTAATCGCGACCAATTCTTTGGGTCCGGACTTCATCACATCGGTCAATTCATGGCAGCGGTTACGGTGGTGTTCCAATATCTCCGTGGCCCTCCCCACACCGATGGGATTGAACTGACCTCGGAAGAACGCTCTGTGAGCTGGCAGCACAGTTAGATTCCCATCCAACTCGGCCATCCGTTTCAAAGACGTGAGCAGGGCTTTTAGACCGTAGATCTCGTTTTCACCGCGGTACGCGGACGGAAGCTTCGCCTGAAACGAGTTGTAACTCATGGCTACCGATGGATGAGGTGTGATTAGGGGCAGGATATGGTCTCCTGAGAACAGCACCTGGTCGAACTTGATGCACAGTTCATCCGGGGAGTGGCCGGGGGTGTGATAGAAGGTGAGTCCGCCGGCTTGGAGGTTGTCAGTAACTGGGTGGTCCAGGACCAGATCATGGTTGAGTTCCCGGTGCTCCATGGCCCTGGTCATCGTCTCTGAATGCTCGAAGGCTTCGAACCCCTGAACTTCTCTGCGCCAACCTCGTTCAACGTCGCCGCGGTCAGCCTGCAGCATGAAGCCGTACATCTCGTGGGCCCAGAGCTCTGCGCCGCTCTTCCGAATCACCGGAGGGCAACTGCCGTCATGGTCCATGTGTCCGTGGCTCACAACGATGCGGGCCACGTCAGTCAACGACCGTCCAAGCGCCTTCAATCCCTGCTCCAGATAGCTCAGAGAGCCGTAACAGCCTGGGTCTACCAGCGTTAGGTCGTCTCCCTCGATCACGTAGCACCATGTCGGTCCCAGAGTCGATTTCCAAGACAGAGGAACGCCTATGGCCTTGATCACGGCTCCGGTGGCCGAGGTGTATTTTATGAGGGTCCCGTTTCCTGAATCGTCGCCTCGTTTTAGTATCTCGGTTTCTAACATCGGTCCCCGTTTCAAGCGTCATTTCCCCGGTTAACTCAGGCGTGCACCTACCAGTTTAGCGGTGGGCAAACGGATAGGCACGGTGGTGGGGGCATTGAGAATGGTAACATCTTGTCTGCGAGATAAAAAGCTGAGGAGATGATGTTATGACCCAGTCGATAGGGATCGTTGGGTGCGGGGCCATCGGCCAGGCTTTGATGCGGGCCGCCGACTCCGGCAAGTTGAACGTGGCAGTGGCCGGTGTGACTAGCCGGAACGAGCAGCGGGCCCACGAGTTTCTTGGCAGCTTGGATAACCCTCCTCCTTACCTGGACCGTCAAGAACTGATCGCAAAGTCGGACTTATTGGTCGAGACGGCGGGCGGTCATATCGTCGAAGAACTAGCTAAAGAGACCTTCGCCGCCGGGAAAGATTTGATGGTCATCAGTATCGGCGCCCTGCTGGAATTCCCGGGCATCATCGAGGAGGCACGCGAGAAAGGTTGCCGCCTGTTAGCGCCGTCGGGCGCAATCGCCGGTCTGGATGGGATAAAGTCGGCGTGTGCGGGCCGAGTGGACCACGTGACCATGGTCTCTCGCAAACCGCCCATCGGTCTGGAAGGCGCGCCGCATCTTATAGAGAACGGCATCAGCCTGGAAGGATTGACCGAGGAGGTGGAAGTATTTTCCGGGACCGCCAGGGAGGCGGTGAAAGGGTTCCCGGCCAATCTGAACGTTTCGGCGGCCGTAAGTCTGGCCGGCCTGGGCCCTGACCGGACCCAGGTGAAGATGCTGGCGGTGCCTGGTCTGGAACGGAACTGCCATGACATAGAAGTCGTCGGCGAATTCGGGGTCCTGAGAGTGCACATTGAGAACATCCCTTCAGAGAACCCGAAAACGGGCAAATTAACCGCTCTCTCAATCATCCGCTCGGTTCAGGACGCGGTTGATCCATTCCGTATCGGCACTTAACCCCAGATGGAGTTAACGACATAAAAAAAGACCCGCCCCGGTTATACTGGGGCGGGTCTTTTTCTGGTCACCTGATCATGGAGTAATAGCTACGCGGCGGCCGCTGCTCCACAGACCGTGTCGATGATGAGTTGGGTCACGACGTATGGGTCGCAGTTGGCGTTGGGCCGACGGTCTTCTATGTAACCCTTCCGGTCGCGGGCCACCTGCCAGGGGATCCTGATCGAGGCGCCCCGGTCAGAGACACCCCACCGAAACTCTTTGTAGGACAAAGTCTCATGTTCGCCGGTCAACCGTTCTTCGATCCGGTCACCGTAGTTGGCGATGTGGAGGTCGGCTTTGGTTCCTAGGGCCTCGGCGGCGGCGACGCAGGCGTCGTAGTCGTTCCGCATCAGTTCGGTGGAGAAGTTGGTGTGGGCGCCGGCGCCGTTCCAGTCTCCTCGGACCGGCTTGGGATCAAGGGTGGCGCTCACATTGAACTGCTCGCCTATGCGGTAGAGAAGCCACCGGGCAACCCAGAGGTGGTCGGCCACGGCCGGGGCTGGAATTGCGCCAATCTGGAATTCCCATTGTCCGGGCATGACTTCGCCGTTGATCCCGGCGATGGCCAGCTCAGCTGTCATGCAAGCGTCCAAGTGGGCTTCCACTATCGGGCGGCCAAACACTTCGTCTGAACCAACGCCGCAGTAATAACCACCCTGAGGAGCGGGGAACCCGTTGTCCGGCCAGCCCAGGGGCTTGATGCCATCGAAGTAGGTATATTCCTGTTCGATTCCGAACCACATGTCCATAGCACTGTATTTGTCGGCTGACGCGGCGCAGGCGGCCCTGGTATTGGAGGGATGTGGAGTCATGTCGGTGAGTAGGACTTCGCACATCACAAGTTTGTGATTTCCCTTACGTATTGGGTCGGGGCAAACGAAAACCGGATTCAAAACACAGTCGGAATTCTCGCCGGTGGCCTGGTTAGTGCTCGAACCATCGAAAGCCCAGATGGGGGGTTCTTCACCGTCGGCAATCACTTTACCCTTGGACCGCAGCTTGGCGGTGGGTTTTTGTCCGTCAACCCAGATGTACTCAGCCTTGTAACTCATAACTTTCCATCCTCTTTTCGTTGGCCCAGCCAAAAATCGCGATAGCCTTTCTCATATTCATTCTGCGAGCGAACTATAACTAGAATCTCAAGACTTGGTCAAATCTGCGGACCCCGTTTTAGTCGTGTAACCCAACGCTAACTATCCGGCTTCCGGTTGTAATCCAGGCACCGCTCAACTAGAGTAGCACCTGTTTGTTTCAACAATGTAAACTCGGCGGTAAGAATATCTTGGCTCCCCAAAAGGTGTCTTGCTGCACGCTCAAACCAACCGGAGGAATAGGACGATGACGATCGATGTGGCCACTGGATTAGCGCGAATACTCAAACAGGAAGGGGTCGAGTGGGTTTCCACTTTCCCTGTCTGCCAGGTGAACAACGCCCTGGGCCGGGAGGGCATACCCATGATCATGATGCGGGACGACCGCTATGCCGTGGCCGTGGCCGACGCCTATTCCAGGATCACCGCCGGCACGAAGAACGGTGTCTGCACCTTCCAAGGCGGAGTGAACGCTGCCGGGTTGCAAGTCGCGTTCGCGGGAATGGCCCAGGCGTTCGAGGACGGTTCTCCGGTCCTCTGCATCACCGACGGTATCCCAACCGGGGCAACTGGAAACAGCCAATTCGATGTTACTTCCGCTCTGAAGACAGTCACCAAGTGGTATGGTCACGTGGACCGGCCTGAGCGGCTGCCCGAGTATATGCGCCGTGCCTTCACCATGCTGCGCTCCGGACGGCCTGGACCCGTGGTCATCGCCATCCCAGACCCCCACGCTCAGTACGACGAAACGGCAGACCCGTATATCCCAGTCAAGGGCTCAAAATACGCACCGGACCCGGCCGATATCGCCGGGGCGGTCGACCTGCTATTGAAGGCCGAAAAACCCTTGATTTACGCCGGCGAGGGAGTCATCTACGCGGGCGCCTCAGCCGAGTTGAAGAAATTTGCGGAATTGGTGAACGCTCCGGTGATCACCACACTGAAGGCCAAAGGGGCCTTCTCTGAGGATCATCCCCTGTTCGTCGGCGTTCGCGGTGACCAGGTGGACCATTATTTGAACGAGTGTGACCTGCTGTTTGCCGTGGGATCAAGCCTGTCTCCGGGCCGGTTCAGCCATGGTATTCCGAATGCCGTGAACAAGACCATTGTGCACTGCACCATCGACGAACTGCACGTGAATAAGACCTACCCCACGGCTCAAGCGGTGATAGGTGACGCCAAATTTACCCTGGAGGCCCTGAACGCCGAGCTGTCAGCCAAGACCTCCGGCAACGGCCGGCCCGCCGGGAACGTGGCCAGCGAAGTTAAGTCGGTTCGCGATTCCGCTATGACCAAGTACCGGGAGGCTATGGCTTCAACCGAGAAACCCATCAATCCCTACAAGGTCTACGCGGGATTGATGGAGGCTTTGGACCCCCTTACTTCGTTCGTCACACATGAGTCCGGAAACACGAGAGACCAACTGAGTACCGTGTACGAAACTCTGGTGCCACGGGGATTCTTGGGCTGGGGCAACGTCTCTTCCCTCGGATTCAGCTTCGCCGCGACCATCGCAGCCAAGCAGGCCTTCCCCGACAAGGATTGTGTCGCGGTTACCGGTGAGGCCGGTCTGGGTTACATGCTGGGTCAGTTGGAAGTGGCGCTACGGCAGAACATCGGAATCACCGTGGTTCACGTGAGCAACGGCGGGTTCGCTGGGTACGGGCCGGGCTTCTGGGGCGACGGCCATGACCCCTTCACCCACAAGGTGTTGGGTTACGACGAAGTCGACATGTCCAAGGTCATCGGCGAGTTGGGGTATCACACCGAGCGGGTCACCGAACCCTCAGAAGTGGTTCTCGCGCTGAAGCGGGCCTTCGAAGTCAACAAGTCTGGCCAACCGGCCTACATCGAGTTTATTTGCAGCCAATTCCCGATCTATGGAGCCTGGGTAGGCAGGTAGGGCGAAGAGTTTGGGAGAGCATACGGGCTAGTCGGTTCAGGGCGCGCAGCGATTAAATATTTTCGCGCGTAAGTTGGTCGGCTCTGCCCTCCGCCTACACCGACATAGTCCTCTCTTCTCCATTTCAGTTCCGATTTTGTGTCAGTGACAAACGTAGGCCTCGGTTTTGACGCGATGGTTCGACGCGACAAGAAAGCCTGCCAGAGAAGTTACGACGCGCTGTTAAAGATACGAGACGAATGGGCGATAGTCACCATTGATCGTCTGTTGAGGATGTTGTCCCATGCAATTGGCGACGTGTCCAAGGCTGTTGAACATCTTGAGGATTCCTTGGCGTTTTGTGCCAGGACTGCCACATACCCGAATATGCCTGAACTTGCTGGAGTTACGCTGCCGTTCTGTTGGAGCGCAAGGGTAACGAGGACCACCTCCGGGCGCAGGAGCTGCTGGAAGAAGCCCCCAAATCTCGACAGACTTGGGGATGCCACCCCTGCGCCAACGGGTGGATGACTTGATATCTCGAGCCGGAGAGACGCCTGCCTCCGGGTATCCGGGAGGTCTTTCCCAACGAGAGGTTGATGTTCTCTGCCTGATTAGCAACGGCAAGACCGACTGGGAGATCGCCGAAGAGCTCATAATCGCCATCCGAACCGTCAACACCCACGTTGGCCACATACTCAACAAGACTGGAGCAACCAACCGCGCCGAGGCCGCTGTATAAGCCTCAGGGCATGGTTTTACGTTGGAGGCTGAGGAGGATTCTCTGTAGGAAATTCGATAGGGAGAGCGATAAGAAAATAGGGGGAAATGGCGACCCGGATGGGATTCGAACCCACGATCTTCGGCGTGACAGGCCGATATGTTAACCGCTACACCACCGGGCCACATAAAGCGCCGGACCATCGCAGTCCGACAATTCGAGTGTATGTCTTTCAATTTTGAGTGTCAAGACGCCTGGCGGGCTCTTGTCCACTCAGGCATGGAACCCAAAGAAAAGGACCAAGATTTAACCCTGGACTTTTTCCCTTGTTACCCCCGTGGCTGAAGGATTGGTTCCAGAGGGTTTAATTCAAAGAAACCGCTAAAATCGTTGCGCCGCCCTTCTCCCAGATTGCGGTCTCCCCGGAATCTTGGCCATTTACCTTGAAGATCAGTGTCCTGCCTTCGAAAGACCGGGCGCCGTGTTGGTTAGCGAGCACGGAGTAATCGCCATCCGATGATGTTCCTGCGCCGAGAGGAGCATTGAACTCTTCAAGCCAAACTGTGACCTCGGTACCGTTTGGGGCTGGAGCTCCGTCGATGGTCACACTGCCCAC
>VFHG01000143.1 GCA_009392075.1 SAR202 cluster bacterium | reverse complement strand
GGCGGCGGCGACATGGTCGTGGTCGTCGCAGCCGGTGAACGCGCTTTTGAACTTGCGGGGAAATGCTTGGGTCAGAGGATGTCGCACCGCAAACCGAACGAAGGCCGCCAGGTAGGGAGTGGGGTCGAAGACCTCCGATGCGCAGATCCCTGCAGTGGGCGCTCCGACCACGTTGCGCACCACGTTTCCGCAGGCCTCGCGGGTGCTCAGGCCGGCAGTCCCCAGCAATCTGAGGGCGTCTGGGCACTCGTCCAAGGGGACGTGGTGGAACTGGAAGTTCTCTCTCGTGGTGATGTGGCCCTTGCCAAGGGGAGCAAACTTCTCACTGAATTCGCCCAGAACATCCATGGCCTCGGTGGTGATGATGCCGCCGGGAATCTTCACGCGAATCATCTGGACATCGGCCTGGCGTTGGCCGTAGACACCCTGCTTCAAACGGAAGGGTGTGAATTCCGTGTTTTCCCTTTCGCCGGCCATGAATGCCGCCGACTCCTCCTCCAACCGCACTATCTCGTCTTCCATGAAGGGAATTATGGTCTGAGTATTCTTGGATAGCTCCAAGCTCTCTTCGTAGATGGCCTCATTGGTCTTGGCCTGAGCATTTGATGGATCGGTCGAGGTTTTGCTAGTCAACTTGTTTCGTCCTCCGAGTATTTGGGCAAATAAAAAAACCCACCAGTATGATTCACATGGTGGGCTTAAAGGTTCCTAGTTGTGTTGTTATCTAACGCAGAAGGTTACCTGGTCCCTATGTAACAGGTACAAGTACAACAAGAGGCGCAGGGGTTACCATTCACCTTCAACATTGTCATAGAGTCTACTCTCGCGGAATTTAGCTGTCAACAGGCACGCTCGAAAGCTGAGAATAGCCAATGTTCGAATAATCACCAAGGCCGGCAGAGGTGTAGTATTTTCATGTTTCAACGATGCCTGTATAGTCATCACAGTTGAGATACCCGGCATGGAGACAAGAAAGCCATGAAATCGACGGCTGACGTGGTAATCGTAGGCGGCGGCGTGATCGGCGCCAGCATCCTGTTCAATCTGGGCAGGATGGGCGTGACCGACACTTTGCTGTTGGAGAAAGACGTGCTGGGCTCCGGCTCCACGGGCCGCTCCCAGGCAATCTGCCGGATGCATTACTCCAACCCGGTCACCGCGACCATGGCTTGGGAGAGCCTGGGCATCTTCACAAATTTTAACGAGGTCGTCGGCGGAGAGGCGGGCTTCGTCGAAACTGGTTACCTGGTGATCGTGAACCAAGAAGACAGCGCCGGACTGGCCAGTAACGTGGCGATGCAGTACTCACTGGGTATCGACACCATGCGGGTAACCGCCCTTGACCTTCAGGACATCGCCCCCATGGTTTCGGTAAATGAGACCGAGTTCATGGCCTGGGAACCCCAGTCAGGCTACGCTGACCCCTACATGGTTACCACCTCCTATGTCACTCGCGCTAGAGAATTGGGGGCCGAGATTGTGCTCCGTAACCCGGCCACCGAGATTGAGGTTTCCGGCGGAAGGGTCATAGCAGTGGTTACTGCCGAAGGGCGGGTAGAAACCCCCGTGGCGGTAGTGGCGGCGGGCCCGTGGTCCAAGTTGGTGTTGGCGAAGGTGGGCGTGGACGTGCCCTTGGTGCCGGTGCGCCACCAGGTTGCTTCCCTGACGCGGCCGGTGGACAAGCTGCCTCTGCATCCCACCGTTGGCGATATCGCCCAGTCGTTCTCATTTCGGCCCGACGGCAGTTCAATGACCATGATGGGTTTTGGCGACGACGAGGAAGTTGACCTGGAAACCTACAACCAGGGCGTGGACATGGACGTGATGGCCGACGCTCTGGGCCGGCTGTCCCGCCGGATACCGGCCATGGAAGACGCCTATTTCCGCGGCGGATGGTCCGGCCTCTTCACCACGACGCCCGATTGGCATCCAATCTTGGACGCCGTCCCAGGCATCGAAGGTTTGTATTGCGCAGTGGGCTTCAGTGGTCACGGATTCAAGCTCTCGCCCATGATCGGGGTCACCATGGCTGAACTCATCGTGGAAGGCGCGGGCAAGACCGTGGATATCTCACCCCTCCGTTTCAGCCGTTTCGAAGAGGGTGACTTGCTGGGGTCCAGCTACCGCTACCGGGTTCTGGCCTAGCCGCCGCCGGGTTTCAAAATACCTGTGTTCAAGACAGCCAAACACCTTTTGCTGCTCTCGGTAGTTTCTTTGGTACTGCTTGGCGCAGTCCAGGGTAGCGATAACCCCGGTCCGAGCGATGTCGCGATCGGGCCGCACAAGTACAACTTGTTCCGTTGGGGAGTGGACCACTTCTTGGACAAGTGGGTAAACAAGTTCCAAGACATTCTTCCGTGGAACTCGGAACCCCCCAGGGAGAGGCGCATAGCCCAAGCTCAAGAGTTCTTCGATCTGAGGAGCCAAATCAGGGACTTGGAACGCGAGTCGGCGGACAGGAACGGGACGGCCGACATCCATGAGCGTATCGATAGGTTGCAGCGACTGGTGGATGACATGCAGCCCGATGTGGAAGAGACAATTGAGTCGGAGATCAGTTCGGTCTTGGTTGAGGAAGGGTTCTCCTCCCGTATCGGTGTCATATTTCCGCCGGTGGATACGGTGTTTGCCTCTTCACCTGGGGCGTTGATCATCTCGCCCCGGGACCACATCGCCCAGATCGAATCAACTCTGTTGAAGCCGGGTATCTCGGGCGCGGTGCGGGGCGAGTTGGAAGACCTGATCCTTCGGGAAGACAATGTGTCAGCCATCATCGTAAGCACCGGCGGAGTCGCCACCTACCCCAGTGTGGTGTCGGCTTCCGGGAGCCTCCGCGACGCCTTGGCAATCACAGCCCACGAGTGGCTGCACCACTGGTTCTTCTTCCAGCCCGTGGGCCAGCACTTTTGGGACAACGCCGACATGACGACCATCAACGAGACTGCGGCCAGCATTGGCGGAGAGATCATAGGCGACCGGGCGTTCACGGCTATGACCGGAGAAGTGGTCACCCGGGAACCGTCCGCCGAGCCGGAGGACCCGGACGCGTTTGACTTCGAAGCGGCGATGCGGGAAACCCTCCTGACTGCCGAAGGACTGCTGGCCGAGGGTAAGATCGAAGAGGCCGAATCTTATATGGAAGAACGGCGGCAGTTCATCGACGACAACGGCATCTTCATCCGCAAGATCAATCAGGCCTTCTTCGCCTTTCACGGCTCTTACGCCACCGGCGCCGCCTCGGTTAGCCCCATCGGCGACCAGCTAGAAGAGCTTCTAGATGGGACCGACTCACTGGAGGAGTTTTTAAAGGCTATCGGGGAGTTTAGCCGGTTCGAAGACTTGCCGGATTATCTGGGAGCGGGGGAGTTTTAGCCTCGTTATTAGTAGATAGAATATTTGCATTCGGGCTGAGCTCTAGGTGCAGTCGATCGTCTGAAATACTTGAACTTGCTTTGTCAAGTTATCAATTTCAGGATAACGGATCGGGTTGGTATGCCAGATGTCGGCGGATTGAATCTGCGTTGTGGGTCATAAAACCTCGAAAAATTTCTGACCACGCGGAATTCGTTGAGCGTCGCCAGAATTTATTTAAGCTGGTAAGGTCTCGTAGTAACTATGCCTGGCAATTTGCCGACGGGTACCCGTCGGTCCAAGCAAAGTTAGGTGAATTAGCTGAACTCTGGGCTATATAGAGGAGTTTTCATCTGAGCCACGGATATTTGTCTACCCCTTCCGAGTTTGATATATCGGGTGTTTCTATACGGGCGTAGAGCTAATTAAGTGTTCCCCCCAGCAGTTTCTCGGTTCGGTGCTTCAGGAGGTCTTCCGCCTGGGAAACGATCTCCCGAATGATGTACG
>VFHG01000142.1 GCA_009392075.1 SAR202 cluster bacterium | reverse complement strand
GTCAGCACGGGCGGACCGACTATGCTCATCTGTTCCTCCGAGAACCCGACCGCCCAAGGCTAGGATCGCCAACGGGCCCGTGACCACACCCCCACCGTCACCAGTACCCACCCCCGGTGTCTTCCCGATGGGGGTGCCTCCGACCTACCCGCCACCGAATAGCTTGGAAAACATGCTACGGCGTTGGTACTTTTCAATCTGCTCCAGACGTCCTGACACTTCTTGCCGGAAATTGGTGGTATCGTCTCCGGAGTCGGTAACTCCTCATGATGGGCTGGAGCTGGTCTGGCTCGATAGTCAACTTGGAAGATGAGGTTTCATATGTCAGGACCATTAGAGGGGTTGAAGGTACTAGAAATCGCTAACTGGGTTGCCGCTCCGTCAGCCTGCGCGATCTTGGCCGACCTGGGAGCCGAAGTAGTCAAGATTGAACATCCAGAGACGGGAGACCCGGTTAGGGGAATCGACGTTTCATCACGCGGAGTTGTCCAGTATTCCGGTGGTATCAACACAATATTTGAGTTACTAAACCGTGGGAAACAGAGCGTTGCGGTAAACCTTGGCGTTCCTAAGGGCCAGGAAGTCGTCCAAAAACTAGCTTCGCAATCGGACGTCGTGGTAACTAATCTGACGCCGCATAGACAAGAGCGGTATAGGCTTCGCTATGAGGATTTATCAGTGCTGAATCCGAGAACGATCTACCTTGCTCTCACAGGGTACGGCACTGAGGGACCTGAACGGGACAGGTCGGGATTCGATTATGCCGCATTTTGGGCGCGCTCAGGCATCATGGCGTCGCTTGGAGAAGCTGGTGGCCCGCCAACCCAACAGCGTCCAGGGATGGGTGACCAGACGACTTCGTTAGCGTTGACCGCCGCAATTGGCGTGGCGCTATATGAGCGTGAGCGTTCTGGGAAAGGGCAGAGAATCGACTGCTCTCTGCTCCATACGGGCATGTGGGTTATTGGCGCAGATATTATGGCTGCTCTTAAGACTAAAGAGCCAGTCGAACGTGTACCGAGAAATGAGGTGGGCAACCCGATCTTCAATTTCTATCAGACGGCAGACGGCAAATGGTTGCAACTCGTGATGATTGAGTCGGAACGATTCTGGGATGGCTTTTGTTCGGCGCTGGGTATTGAGGCGCTTGCCAACGACCCAAGATTCGCTAGCCACATGAGCCGCATGCAACATAGCCCTGTGTTACTGGAAATCATCGAAGACCGATTCGCCTTGGATAGTTTTGACTACTGGGCGGCAAAACTCGACGAACAAGGGTGTATCTGGGCGCCCGTTCAGACGCTGGACCAGGTTGTGGACGACCCACAAGTGCATGCTAACGGCTACACGACCACGTTGACCCACCCGCAGGAAGGTGAGTTTGAGATTCTTAACCCGCCGATAAAGTACAGGAGAACTCCTGGCGTGCCCACCGCCGCCGCACCAGAACTTGGCCAGCACACTGAAACAGCGTTGCTGGAGCTAGGCTACACCTGGGACGACTTAGTCACACTTAAGGGCAAAGGGGCAATCATATAGGTCGTCCCATTCATAACCACAGCCGCCATTACTAGGCGCAGGGCTACATCGCCATCTTGGGGTTTTAGTCAACCTGCTGTCGCCTTTGGCTCCACAGTTTGGGCAGTCCAAACGCATCGGATTTCACCTAATCAACAAATCCCGATATGCCCGCTATTGTAGTCCACAGTTCCATGCTGAGTTCGGTGTTACCGAAGAAGTACCCGATGGTCCAAGGTTAGGACTGCCATCGGGCCCGGTGAGCATACCCCCACTGTCACCAGTACCCCACCCCCTATGCCTTCCTGATGTGTGGTGCCGTATTAGCTGCAAGTTCTACCAGTCTGCGGACTATAATCTAGGGATAGGTCCGCCCAGTAACCAACCAAGCAGGCAAAAGCGATGGCAGGGAAACGCTCCACAACTCCATTGTCTGTATCTCATCCTGAACTATGCAAGCAATGGCACCCTACCAAGAACGGCGACCTAACACCTGACGACTTGACGTTCGGCACCAAGTTCAAGGCTTGGTGGCTATGCCCTATAGCGCCAGGACACGAATGGGATGCATCCACAGCTAGCCGTGCTTCACGCGGTAGAGGTTGCCGCGCATGTGATGGTAAGCAAGTTTCGGTGACCAACTCTTTGCAGATATTGTTCCCAGAATTATCTGAAGAGTGGCATCCAACGAAGACTGGAGAATTCATTCCCGGTGACTTTACTTCCAAGTCTATTTTCAAAGCTTGGTGGAAATGCCCCAACGGATCCGACCATGAATGGCAGATAGAGATATCTGTACGGTCAAGTGGAAACGGTTGTGATTATTGCCGGGGGCAGCGAGTCTCAGTCACTAATTCGCTGCAAACCCTTTTCCCTGAGGTGGCTAAGGAATGGCACCCGACCAAGAACGGCGACCTCACTCATTCGGGCGTTGTCGCCGGATCGAAATCCAGCGCGTGGTGGAAGTGCCAAGAAGGGCCTGACCATGAGTGGTACACCCAAATTGGAAGTCGGACATCAGCAAAGCGCCCAGGTTGTCGGTGTTGCGACGGGAAACAAGTATCGATCACCAATTCCCTGCAGTCGTTGTTTCCAGA
>VFHG01000141.1 GCA_009392075.1 SAR202 cluster bacterium | reverse complement strand
GCTCTTTCTGGTATGCGTGGGGGTCTTCTTTAACCACCGTCACTGGAAGTCCTAGCTCCTCGGCGATCTCGGCCACGAAAACGGCATCGTCCTCGGCCTCTTGGCCCCTGAAGTTGTGGTTGAGGTGGGCGACGTGGAGGGAAAGCCCGTGAGACTCTTTGAGGCGGTAGAGGGCGTATAGCAGCGCCGAAGAGTCGGGGCCGCCCGATGCGCCGACGACTAGGTTTGTGCCAGAGTTGGAATATCCGGACCTGCGGAGGGCGGCAGCCACCTTGCGTTCCAGTACGGCGGCAATAGCCACAATAGACTCCGGCTACCGGTTTTCGGGGGACAGGTGGCAGGTGGAGTTATAACCGGTGAGGCGGCGGCCCCGGTCATCGCTATCAAAGGTGGTTACCGAGGCCAAGTTTAACGACATGCGGTGAAAGTGCTTTAGTGGAACTCCAAGCAGTTCGCCGACGATAGACCGGATGGCGAAGTTGTGGGAGATGACCACCACTGACTCGTCTCCCGAGTGTTTCTGCTCGATCTCCAAGATTGCCTGCCAGGTCCGCTCCCTAAGTTGCTTCAGTGACTCCCCGTTGGGCATGGACACTTTGTCAGGTCCGGAACGCCAAGCCGCGAAGACCTCAGGCCACCCTTTGCGCATCTCCTCCCCGGTTACCCCTTCCAGATCACCCAGGCTGAGCTCTTTCAGCCCCGGCTGCTTGGACACCGGCATGGGGGTGACTTTGGCAATCTCATCCGCTACTTGGACCGTCCGAATCAGAGGGCTGGAGTAGATGGCGCAATGGCCCCATGAAGCGGCGGCTTTGGCCGTCTCTTTCGCTTGGGCAAGCCCTCGCTCGTTCAGGCTGATGTCCTGGTGACCTTGGAACCTGCCCAGCTTATTCCACTCGGTCTCCCCGTGGCGGACCAAAAAGAACTTCACTAGTCGGCCTCGTTCCTATTGGTCACAGTGGGAGGGTTCAAGCGTCGCAACTCCACTTCCTCAATTCTGACACGTTCCATTGTCCTGATCGTGAACCGCAGATCGCCGAACTCCAATGCATCTCCAACATCGGGGATCCTACCCATCCGGTCCAGGATAAATCCGGCCAGGGTCTGGTAGTCTCCTTCAGGGATTCCCAGCCCCAGTTCTTCATTGATGTCCGAAATGGCCAAACCGGCATCCATAAGAAAAGCGTCACGCCCAAGTGCCGTGACCGTCTCTTCAGGGGCCGAGCCTTCGTCGCCCATCTGGCCCACGATCACCGCCATCATCTGCTTCAGGGTGGCGAGTCCGGCGATGCCGCCAAACTCGTCGACCGTGAGCACGACGCTGTGACCGCCTTCCCGCATCTCGTTGAACGTCTCGCTGACACTTTTCGTCTCAGGCACGAAGAAAGCTGGCCTGAGGTCCTTCGTCACCGGGCCACTAGCCTCACCTTTTAGTCCTTCCATGCCGGAGAGTATATCCTTCACCGATAGCACACCGAGCACATTTTCCATCGATTCTTCATATACCGGGAACCGTGTATGGGTGTGTTCAGAATAAACCTCGAGGAATCGCTCCAAATTGTCGCCGTTCTCGATCCAGACGATCTCCGGCCGGGGCGTCATGATCTCCCGTATCTGGCGGTCGCCAAACCGAAAGACTTTCTCCAACAGCGCGGCCTCACCGGCATCCACGGCGCCGGTCTGGGCACCGGCGGCAATCATGGTGCGAATCTCTTCCTCTCCAATCTGGGGTGTGGATGCCGAGATGCCGAGGGCCCGGTTGGTCATGGTGCTGAAAAGCTGGAGCAGAGTGACCACCGGAGACAAGGTCAGCTCCACCAACCGGATGGGCCGTGATACTGCGAATGCGACCTTTTCGGAACGCCGCCAGGCGATGTTCTTGGGCACCGTCTCGCCGAAAAGCAGCAAAAATGTGGTCACGCCTGCGGTTGCCACTAAGACCGAAAGACCCTGATTGGTGATGAGGTTCAACGCCAGTACGGTGGCCAGAGCGGCGGCGGCGGTATTCACCAGGTTGTTACCCAAGAGCACGGTCGCCAGGAATCGCTCCGGACGTTGGATTATGTGGGAAACGCGGTCGGCGCCCGGCCGCCCGCTGCGGACAAGGTGCATGAGACGTGCCCTGGGCAGGGCGATGAACGCAGTCTCAGAGGCGGAGAAGAATCCAGAAAGGCCTAGACATACTACCAATAGTGCTAAACGCCACGAATCACCGGCATCCATAACGGAAGCCACCTCCAAAGGCCACGAAAAGTTGCCCCGAGGCAATATCGGACCTGTTCAGGATGATAGCACCGGGCGTAAATTAGTGTAAAGTTGGTTCGGGACTGCCTGTTCCGAAGCTATTCAGGCACCAAATTTCCAGGGGCCACACACCATATATGGCAATAAAGATTCTGGGCATAGAGACCTCATGCGACGAGACCGCCGCGGGCGTGGTAGAAGACGGCCGCACGCTTCTGGCCAACGTGATTTCATCCCAGGTCGCCCTTCATGCCCCTTACGGAGGAGTTGTCCCAGAGGTTGCATCGCGGCAGCACGTTCGAGACCTAGTCCCGGTGTTGGAACAAGCAGCAGCCGAGTCCGGTTTGGGCCTGGAGGATATGGACGCGATCGCTGTGACCTATGGGCCGGGGCTGGCCGGTTCTTTGATCACCGGGGTGAACGCCGCCAAGGCCATCGCCTACTCCTTGGGAATACCGCTGATTGGAGTGAACCACCTGGAAGGGCACATCTACGCTTCATGGCTCGCCAAAACCGATCTGGAGAATGACCCCGGCTTCCCGCTGGCTTGTCTGGTGGCTTCAGGGGGTCATACTGACCTTCTTTTGATGGAAGGGCACGGCAGGTACAAGTTGGTAGGGCGCACCCGTGACGACGCCGCCGGCGAAGCTTTCGATAAAGCAGCGCGGATTCTGGGGTTGGGATTTCCTGGCGGACCCGAGATACAACGGGTCTCCGAAGGCGCGACCGGTGAAGAAACCCTACCGCGGGCCTGGATGAAAGACACCTTGGACTTCAGTTTCAGCGGTCTCAAGACGGCGTTGCTGCACACAGCCCAAGACCGGGGAATCTACCCTGATCCCAAGGAAGGTGTGGACCAGGTACCCTTGGTCCGGGAATTGGCGGCGGCGTTCCAAGAATCGGTCGTGGACGTAATTTCGGCCAAATTAGTGAAGATGGCGGCCAAATACAAAGTCAAAGGCCTGGTCTTGGGAGGTGGTGTAACGGCCAATTCTCGTCTGCGCGAAGAAATCATCAAGCGGTCACCTCTCCCGGTGATTATCCCGCCGCCAGTACTGTGCACAGATAATGGGGCGATGATCGCGGCCTGTGGCTACTTCCAGTATCAGCGGGGCGAGGAAACGCCCATGGACATCGACGTGGAGCCGGGTCTGCCTTTGGGGTAGGTTTTCCCTGTTTGCAGGAAAGTTAGGTCCGACGGAGTCGTAACTCTCGATGATGTCGGTATTGCGGCCGGTATTAGTCCGCCGTTAACTTAGAACCGGCGACAACGGACTGACGGGCAGCGAATGAGGCGTTGACCACTGCATGCACGTCGTTTTCAGCCGGCTCCCCTCTGAATGGAAACGTGAGCTTTGCGCCGTCCCCTTGGAAGGTGACTTCACCGTCTGGCTTCCCAAAGTAGACCTGGGCCATCATGGCGACGCTGGTCAACACGGCCAAAAAGACCACAAAAGCCACCAGGTCCATGCGAATTATCGGGACGGTCGGACCGTCGATCCGGCCGGTCAGCCAGTAAGCCAGCAGTACGTAGAAAAAAACGGCGGCAACAACCATCAGTCCGCCTTGAAACAACGTGCCCTTGCTGCGTCGCCCAGCCACCACCGCCACGGCTTTGACCTCTTCCAAGGGCATCAAGAACGTTTCTCTCAATCCGTCCCTTTGCCCAAATGCCATGATCCGCTGGTTCGTCAACACCAACATCCGGCCTTCTACTGTGGGATTTGGTACCAAGCCCTGTTCGGGCGCGAAAGTATGTCTGATCGACTCTCCGGCGAGCAGACTCACCTTTCGGATAACAACACCGGAATCCGGTAGTTCAGAAGAGGGAGTTGCAGAAAGGCTAGATGAGGGGCTCCGAACAACCGCCTGGCGGCTCAAGCCCTCCGGGGATGGAGGAGTAACACCCTGATGCAACCCGGAAAACAGGCCCTGCGTTAAGCATTGGGTCAGACTCCGAGTGAGAGATATTGGTATGGTGGGCCGGTTCACCGGCCGCAATTTAGCTCGATTCGGGCGGCGCCCAACAGGCGGGAGTTTAGACGGGTCTCCGTACAAAATCGCTCCTTCACCAAAAGGCCATAGTATCATAAGCCACGTGCCTAGTAACACGTAAATAAAGCTGATGATCGAAGCCTCTACGTGGCCAGTTACGGATTGTTCCGGGACGAACGTTGCCGCGGGTTAATCTTCATACCTAGGCACAAAACATTGACACTCTGGTAGGTCATTTGTTAATCTTTCATTCCAAAGGTTATGATGGAGACGAGTAGGCAGGGGTAGGCGCCTAGCGAGCCTGGTACGGTGAAAGCAGGCGCGCCGAAGCTGACTGAAAATCCCTCCGGAGCCGCCAGTCGAAATTCCTCTGAAGATGAAAGAGGGCAAGTAGACCAGGCCGGGGTTCGTTCCCCCGTTAAGAAAGACGGGACATGTTTGTGTCCTGCTAGAGAGGTCCCGATTACATCGGGATAATTAGGGTGGTACCGCGGGAATGTAACGTCCCGTCCCTATGTTGGGATGGGGCTTTTTTATTGCCCGGCAGCAGCTCTTCCGGTGCCTTTCACGGCAGGAGATAGTCCTACCATTATTGGAGACTGCTGAACTGTTATGAAACTTAAAGGCTCGGAAATCGTCTGCGAAAGCCTGCTCCGAGAGGGTGTCGATGTCGTCTTCGGCTATCCCGGTGGGGCGATTCTCCCCTTCTACGACGCCCTCTGGTCTTACCCTCAACTACGCCACATCCTGGTGCGCCATGAGCAGGCCGCTGCCCACGCCGCTGACGGATACTCAAGGGTCACCGGCAAGGTCGGCGTCTGTGTCGCCACCTCCGGACCCGGCGCAACCAACCTGGTCACTGGCATCATGGGGGCGAAAGCCGACTCAGTGCCGATAGTCGCCATCACCGGCCAGGTTGCCCGGACATCCTTGGGCAGCGAGGCCTTCCAAGAGTGCGACATCTGCTCCATCACCGCGTCAACGACGAAAAAGACGTACATGGTAATGTCCGCCGCCGACCTGGCCGATACGGTCCGGGAGGCGTTCTACATCGCTCAAGAAGGCCGTCCCGGTCCGGTGCTAATCGATATTCCCAGAGATGTCCAGCTTGAACTGGCCGAAGCTGAATTCCCCGAAGTAACCGTACCTGAGACGCCCGAAGTCTCAGAAGAGGCGATGGAGCGGCTAAAAGAAGCCGCCCGTCTGATCAACGAAGCTGAGCGGCCTTTGATCATCAGCGGCCACGGCGTGATGACCTCCGGGGCCACCAAAGAACTTCTGTCCCTGGCCGAACGCTCCGGTATCCCCGTGATCACCACGTTGCTAGGCCTGGGCAGCTTCCCCGGCGGCCATCCCTTGAGCATGGGAATGCTGGGTATGCACGGTATGTACTGGTCCAATCTATCGGTGGACCAGGCCGACCTGATCGTCGGCGTTGGCATGCGTTTCGACGACCGGGTCACCGGCAAGGTTGACACCTTCGCGCCCCACGCCCGGATCATCCACATGGACATCGACGCCACACAGATCGGGCGCAATGTGCCGGTAGAAGTGCCGGTGGTCGGCGACGCCAAGGCGTTGCTCCACCAATTAGCGCCGATGGTGACCAATACTCCCCGGCCTGAATGGATGCAGTTTATCGAAAACCTGAAGCAGGACCACCCGTCGCTATCCATCCCGCCCAGCGATGTTCTGCAGGCTCAACAGGTGTTAAGCGCTCTGGATATCGTGTTTCAAGAAGACCCGGAAACCACGGTGGTAACCGGAGTGGGGCAACACCAGATGTGGGCGGCCCAATTCCTGTCCTTCAATCACGAAAACACGTTCATATCATCCGGCGGGCTTGGAGCCATGGGTTTCGAGATTCCAGCGGCGCTCGGCGCCCAAGTAGGCAAACCCAACGCCCCGGTTTGGTCGGTCGCCGGCGACGG
>VFHG01000140.1 GCA_009392075.1 SAR202 cluster bacterium | reverse complement strand
CGCGGGCCGAGAAAGTCGCCGCGTTGCTGGACAATATCGACGGCGCCTACGTCTCAGACAACCTTTGGGGTGAGCGCTGGGCCAAGCTCTCCCAGAACTCCATGGGTAACGGCCTGTCCGCCTCCACGGGTCTGGGTTCCCAGCAGATGGCAGAAGACCCTCGTTGCCGGATGATCCGCATCAATCTGGCTAAGGAAGCCGCCAAGGTCGGCTTGGCTATGGGCTTGAACGTTGTTGCCATCCAAGGTGTGCCCGCCGCGACGTGGGCCGACGCCGATAAGGGAGACGTGTTTGAGGAGCTGGACGGCTTCATGTCCGCCCACGGCGGCCGGGTCAACTGGCTGGCATCGATGGCCCAAGACGTGTACAAGGGACGCCGCTCCGAGATCAATCTGATGAACGGCCTGGTTGCCCAGAAGGGCCGCGAGATGGCCGTCCCCACTCCCTTCAACGACGCCGTGATCGAGGTCATGAACGGCATCGATGACAAGACGCTGGAGCAGAGCGATGCTCACGTGGACCGCATCTTAAAGGCGGTCGGGCAATAGCCGCTGGAGCGATGTTTTTGGAGGTGATTATTTGATCATCAAAATAGAGCCGGCCGGTTTCTTCATGCATACTGTCATCTTGATCGCCAACTTGGAGAACCCCGATCCGGAAGACCAGGATATCAGGGAGTACTTGGACGCTAATGAGCTGGAGCCCAAGCATCGCAGTGAGGGCGACTTCGAAGGGCGTAATAGCGAGTCGATGCAATTCGGCGGGTGCTATCTGGGCAAGCATACCGGCGAAATCAGTCTCATCCAGCAGCGGTATGTGGAAGCAGAGATCGTTGCTCATGAGATCAACCGCCACCTTGGCGAGTCCGACCAACCTGTGGAAATTCCCGATAACCGGCGCGAAGGCGCTGTGGCTGAGTTACTGAAGACCTTCAACAATGACGACGCTTTCAGGGAGATGGACGACGGAAAATATGAAGTCGCCCTGGACGGTGAAAAGGTCCGTGAGGCAGCCAGGAGCTTGCTGGCGAGTTGATCCCTTAGAATGATCAATAAACGAAAAAGAGGCCCTTCCCGGTCACTCGGGAAGGGCCTCTTTTATCTTGCGGGGTGGAGCGGGTGATGGGAATCGAACCCACATGGCCAGCTTGGAAGGCTGGAGCTCTACCACTGAGCTACACCCGCCTGCGAGTACACCAGAATTATAGTGGCTACAGGTGCGTCGTGCTAGACCGCAGGTGACTCAGTCTGGAGATTTGATTAGAATCGTCTTGAAATCGTGATACATGAACATAGGAGTTGAATGATGCCGCTGGTAAGAAAGCAGTATCCAGACATAGCCCCTGCGGGCCCCACCTACAGCCGGTCCGTGATTGCCGGTAACATGATGTTTATTTCCGGGTGCACCGCCCGGGGAACCGATTCCCAGGGAAAGTCCATGCTGGAGCAGCTTGATGTCACCCTGGGCCGGCTGGTGGCCGTGGCTGCGGCGGAAGGCGCCGGCCCCGGCAGCTTCGCAAAGATAACCTGCTTCGTGACCAGCATCGCAGATTATCAGTTGGACTCGGACAGGCTGAAAGAGTTATTCGCCACGCATTTTCAGGAGCAATACCCTGCCAACTCCCTGATCGAGATAAGCGCCTTGGCCGAGCCGGGCCTGGACGTTGAGGTAGAAGCGGTTGTGATACTGGAGTAAGGACTCTTTCCCAGCTTTAGGTCTTTGCGCCCCCACTGTCATTCTGAGGAGTGCCGGAGGCCGATAAAGAATCTGCCAATTAGGACTTTGGCAGACCCTTCGTTTCACTCAGGGTGACATTTGGCGGGCATCGATCATTGGAGAAACTTAAGACGTTTCCGTGTGAGTCCTTTACCTCCGCCGAGGCATAATAACCATCAACGAGCTATTACGAGGTGGCCCGCTTATCTATGGGAGAGATAATTGGCAAGCCCTTGGTCTTCATCCCCGTGTTGGTGGCAATCGTGGTTTTGGCTGTGATCTACGTGCCTCAATTGGGTCAGCCCACGTTGAGATTAGGGGCCGAAACAGTTACCATCGTCGATTTGTCAGCTAGCGGCGCAACCTCGCTCGACGGCACACGAGACCTCAAGATAATCACCATACTGGGCCGCGATGGAATCCCGGCAATCCTGGACCCGGTTTTCGGCAACAGCGCCACGGCGAGAGACCAGATGGAACCGCACGAGAGGGTGTTCGGGGTGTCCATCAACGGCGAAAGCCGATAGCGGTGACTTGGTGACCCCTCTGCTTCATGGGCATTGTATATGCCCGAGAGATCGAAGGGGTGGAGCACACTTTTAGGGTGTCGGGCAAGCTGATCATGAACGCCCTGGTGATGTACGACCACCAGACCAATACTCTATGGAGCCAGTTCCTCATTCAAGGCGTTAAAGGCCCATTGGTCAACGGGGACCTGGAGATCGTTCCCGCAGTCCAGACCAGTTGGCAGCAATGGGTGAACCTCCACCCGGACATGTTGGTCCTGGACAAGGGCGGGAGTTACGGCAGCGACATTAATAACGGCTACTACAACGGCGGGTTGACGGGCATTATCGGCGAATCCAACAAGGACTGACGGCTGTTCAAGAAAGAGCTGGTTATAGCGATGACCGTGTCCGGAAACGCCAAGGCCTATCCCTTCAGCGCCATCTCCCAGGAGACAGTCATCGATGACCAC
>VFHG01000139.1 GCA_009392075.1 SAR202 cluster bacterium | reverse complement strand
ACTACCACCGATCTGGGAGAGCGGACCGACAAGAAGAGCAACATCGCTACTCACGTTCAGTTCACCCAGGGCGATATCGAGAAAGGATTCGCCGCTGCTGACGTGATCGTCGAGCAAGAGTTCACCAACGAGATGGTGCACCAGGGCTACTTGGAGCCCCAGACGGCTTCAGCCATTTGGAACGAGAACGGCGATATCACTATCTGGACCAGCACCCAGGGCGCATTCACAGCCCGGGACGCGATGGCCCCGTTACTGGACGTGCCGGTCTCAAAGATAAAAGTCGTGCCCATGGAGATCGGAGGCGGATTCGGAGGAAAGATACCGGTCTACCTCGAGCCTCTGGCCGCTCTGCTCTCTAAGAAGACCGGACGCGCGGTCAAGATGACCATGACGCGGGCCGAGACGTTCGAGAGCACCGGGCCGACTTCGGGCACCTACATGAAGGTGAAGATGGGGGCCACCCAGGACGGCAAGATCGTCGCCGCCCAAGGTTACCTGGCCTACGAAGCAGGCGGATTCCCCGGCTCTCTGGTGGGCGCCGGCACCCAGTGCATCTTCGCACCCTACGACATCGAAAACATGCACGTTGACGGGTATGACGTGCTCGTGAACAAGCCCAAGGTCGCCCCATACCGGGCGCCCGCCGCCCCCAATGCCGCATTCGCCGGTGAGCAGGTGGTGGACGCTTTGGCGCTGAAACTCAACTTAGACCCTCTGGAATTCCGGCTGATGAACGCCGCCAAGGAGGGCACCCGCCGAGTTGACGGACCTATCTACCCCGTAATCGGGAATGTTGAGTGTCTGGAAGCGGCCAAGAATTCGGCCCAATACAACACCGAACTCAAGGGTCCATATCGCGGCCGCGGTGTGGCCACGGGATTCTGGTTCAACATCGGCTTCCAGTCCAGTTGCGCCATCTCGGTCAACGCCGACGGCACTGTTAGCTTGGTTGAAGGCTCCACCGATATCGGCGGCACCCGGGCCTCCATCGCCATGCAGGCAGCCGAGGTGTTGGGCATACCCGCTGAGGATGTCCATCCAAGCGTGGCCGATACTGACTCCATCGGATACACCGCCATGACCGGCGGCAGCCGCACAACTTTCGCCACCGGCTGGGCTGCCTACGAGACCGCCCAGGCCATCAAGCAAAAGATGATCGACCGCGCGGCTTCGATCTGGGACGTGTCCTCAGAGGACATCGAGCTGTCCGAAGGCGTTTACCAACACAAGACCGATCCTGAACTGAAGCTAACCTTCAAAGAGTTGGCCGGCCAGCTAGCCGGTTCGGGCGGCGGGATCTCCAGTCAGACCACCGTCGACCCCTCAGGCGCTGGCGGCGCTTTCGGCACTCACGTTGTCGATGTCGAAGTGGACCCTGAGACCGGCAAGGTCACGATTTTGGACTACACCATCGTGCAAGACGCCGGCAAAGCCATCCACCCCAGCTATGTCGAAGGACAGATGCAGGGTGGCGTGGTGCAGGGGATCGGCTGGGCTCTGAATGAAGAATACTTCTACAACACCGATGGCCGGATGGAGAACTCCTCCTTCCTGGACTACCGAATGCCAACCAGCCTGGACTTGCCGATGATCAATACCATCATCGTAGAGGTGGCTAACCCAGGCCACCCTTACGGGGTCAGAGGCGTCGGCGAAGTGCCTATCGTGCCTCCCATGGCAGCCATCGCCAACGCCATTGCCAGGGCCACGGGAGTCCGAATGGACCACCTGCCCATGACGCCGGGCAACGTCCTGGAGGCTCTGTGGGCCAAGGACGGCGAACCGGCGGGGCTTCAGGCCGCTGCCGATTAATCCAGCTAGATCAAAAACAGGTCAGGCCGTTTCGGGAGCCTGGCCTGTTTTTATTTCAGCCATCACTCAAATAAACAATCAAGCCAAGAAACCAGGAGGAGCAAGCATGACAAGAGTGCCGTACGCCACCAGGGAGGACATGGACGCCGCCGGCCAGGCGATCTGGGACGATATCGAAACCAGCCGGGGCGGCGTTGCCCGCAATTACGCTGCTCTGCTCAACAATCCACAAGCTTCAGCAGCCATGATCGGGCTGGGGACTTACGCCCGTTACAACACGCCGATGGACCCCAGGATCAAAGCGTTGGCAGTCCTCACAGCCGCGCGGGAAGCTTGCGGGCACTATGTTTGGACGGTCAACCAACCCGCCGCCAAAGAGGCTGGATTACCTGACGAAGTAATCGCCGCCATCCGGGAGTACCGGGCGCCCAATGGACTAGACACAAACGATGCCGCCATCGTGCAATTCATGATTGAACTGTTGCGGCAGCACCGAATCTCCGATGCTACCTTTGAAGCCGTGAGGGCGATGGTTGGGGACGCAGGTGTGGTGGATATCCTGGCTGTAACCGGCTACTACCATACGTTGGCCCACGCCCTTAACGCCTTGGATGTGGACCTGCCGGAGGGCACGAAGTCGGCGCTTACGTACTGATTGGCTAGAACGGGATAAAAAGAGCGGCCGGTCCGCCGAGGCGAAAGAACCGCTGAAGGAGCGGCACACAACCGGTCGCTGAGCTTCGGATTCTACGGCCAGGCTAGCCTAGCGTCAACCGGGCGGCACACTCGGAGACAAACCGAAAACTAATAAAAAAACGGAGAAGGGACCCACATGGGAAAATACGCCTACCTGGTAATGATGGATATACCCGCTGAATTGGAAGAAGAGTTCAACCGGGTCTACGACACGCAACACGTGCCTAACATCGTGAAGGCGCCGGGCGTGAACGGCTGCGTCCGTTACAAAGTGGAGTCCACAAACAAAGAGGGGATGGCCCGTTACGCCGCGCTATACGATATCGATTCTCCTGAGGTCCCAACCTCTAAAGGGTGGGTAACAGAGTCGGAGAAGGGCGACTGGGCAAGCCAGATCCGTCCACACGCAACCAACCGGTCGCATACTATCTATAAAAAAGTCGGACTATAAAAAAGTCGTCTAGATCGACGGTAACGTAGCCCCGAACATTTTTGTATCTAGGCGGCGACGCAGGTGATGGTGCGGGTTACTCCGGGGATCGACTGGACCTGACCCGTGACCAAGTCGGCCATAGAGATCATATCCGGCGCTTCCACCAACGCTATGATGTCGAATGCACCGGTAATGATGTCCACCGACGGCACGCCGTGTAAGGACCGGAGGGCCTCGGCCGCCTCCCGCGATTTTCCTACCTGGGTCTCGATCAAGATATAAGCTCTAGCAGCCATTGAACCCTCCTACCGGCCTTGGTCGTTGAATGCCTGGTTTAAATCCGGCGCCGGAGCTTGCCTGCTTTTCATTATTCCCTGGACCTTAGTCTGAGATATAGGCGGTGCTGGTGACCTCTACCAAGTTGTTGACGTCCCCAAAGTTGACGACAACGGTGGTCCGGGACGGTCGATCGTGTGTGAAGAACTCAGCGTAGACCTCATTGAAACCCGGAAGGTCGTCCCTGTTGGTGACGTAGCAGGTGTTGGTCAGAACGTTGTCCATCGACGAGCCGGCGGCCTCCAAGATCAGCTTGATCCGCTCTAATGCGTACCTGGTCTGCTCTTTGATGTCCTTGCCTGCCTCGCCGTTGGTCGGATGGCGGCCGGTGTTTCCGGCCACGAATACCAAGTTGCCAAGTTTAGTGGCTTGGGACAAGGGCGCCGCTCCGACGGTGACTTTGTCGGTGGAGACGATCTCTTTCTTGGACATGAATACCTGCCTTTGTTTGACGATTATTACTGCGGAGCCGCGCCATCTCCGGCCATTTGGGCGGCCGGATTCCACACGTGCTCCATCTTAGTAATTGCCCATTATATCTTTGGTTATTGGGGTGTCAAACAACCTCTTGGCATGACCGTCAAAACCAGGCTTCCACTGCGACATTGCGCGACTGGCGGAAAACCCATAGAATACTGCCACATTTCGCGATACGCCATCTGAATTCCGGGTTCGAGATTCCGGGTTCCGGGCGTGACGGCGGATATTAACAACCAGGTAAAGCAAATCCCGTTGCTACGTCAACTGGGCCATTAAGGCCAGATGGCCCATTCCCCATCACCAATATGAAAGGGAGCGATGCCAAACATGGATGCTAAAGACCTGAGAAACGTGGCCCTCCTCGGCCACTCCGGATCCGGCAAGACATCTTTGGGCGAGGCCGCCCTGTTCACGACCAAAGCCACCACCCGCATGGGAACGATCTCCGACGGCAACACGGTATCCGACTTTGAGCCCGAGGAAGTGAAGCGGGGGAGCAGCATCCAGACAACGCTGCTGTCGATAGTCGATGCCGATGCCAAGATCAATTTTTTGGACACTCCCGGATACGACGACTTCTTGGGCGAGGTTGTAAGCGCCCTTAGAGTGGTCGAAGGAGCAGTCCTCGTAGTGGCCGCACCCTCCGGCGTGGATGTGGGCACTGAGCGGTCGTGGAACATGTGTGAGGCCGCCGGGATTCCCCGAATGTTCGTGGTCAATAAGATGGACCGGGAAAACGCCAACTTCGCGCGGAACGTCTCAGACATCCAAGCATCCTTCGGCCGCCAATGCATCCCCTTTCAGGTGCCTCTGGGAGACGCCCAAGAATTCAAGGGCGTTGTTAGCATCATCAATCCCCCAGCGGACATACCCGCTGAGATTGCAGACGAAGTCGCCGCAGCCCGGGATCGTCTGATCGAAGCTGCGGCCGAGAGTGACGACGAGCTGGCTGACCGCTACCTGAGCGGCGAAGAGCTTTCTGTTGATGAAGTAATCTCCGGTGTGCGCACCGCGGTACTAGCCGGCGAATTAGTGCCTATATTGGCCACATCTTCCGCCCCGGAGGCCATCGGTGTCGAAGAGTTCTTGGAGACCACCCGCTCCTTCCTGCCTTCTCCGGTTGACGGGAAGAAAGCCAGCCTCCTCAAGGGTACAGAAGCGGCGGAATACGAGGTCGACCCTGCCGCCCCGCTGGCGGCTTTCGTCTTCAAGACCACCGCAGACCCATTCGTCGGAAAGCTCTCCGTTTTCCGGGTTTATCAGGGATCGGTCAAGAGCAACTCCGAGACCTGGAACAGCAACAAAGAGCAGTCAGAACGCATTGGGCAGTTGTATTTGCCAAAGGGCAAGAACCAAGAGAATGTAAACGAGATTACGGCTGGAGACATCGGGGCCATTGGAAAGCTGTCGTCCACGGTGACCGGCGACACGCTGTGCAGCCGTGAGAATTCAGTTTCTTTCCCCAAGATCAAACAACCCGTTGGTTACTTCCGAATGGCGGTTACCCCAGCGTCCAAGGACGACTTGGACAAGATGTCCATGGCCCTAAACAGGATCGTGGAAGAGGATCCCACCCTCCAATTCAGCCGGGACGCTAACACCAGCGAGTCATTGATCACCGGCCTAGGAGATGCGCAGATTGATGTCGCGCTGGAGAAGATCAAACGTAAGTTCGGCGCCGACCTCCGGGTGAAGATGCCCAAAGTGGCCTACCGGGAGACCATTACTAAGATCACGAACAGCGAGTACCGCCACAAGAAACAGTCGGGCGGTCACGGGCAGTTTGGACATGTCCTGATTCGGCTTGAGCCCCAGGAGCGTGACCAAGGTTTCGAGTTCAAGACTGAGGTTACCGGGGGCCGCATTCCCAAGGAGTACATCCCTTCGGTTGAGAAGGGCGTAACCAAGGGTCTGGACGAGGGATCGTTAGCCGGGTTCCCCCTGGTCGACCTGAAGGCGGTGCTCTACGACGGTAGCTATCACGACGTAGACTCATCAGGCATGTCCTTCGAGATTGCCAGCGTCCAAGCGTTAAAACAGGGTGTCGGTGACGCCAATCCGGTGCTCTTGGAGCCAGTGGTCAAGCTCTCGGTTACGGTGCCCGACGCCTATACCGGTGAGGTAATCAGCGACCTTAATGGCAAGCGGGGCCGTATCCTGGGCATGAACCCCGACAACGGCGTGACTCTTATAGAAGCCGAGGTGCCATTGGCGGAGGTCCAGCGTTACGCTCAGGACTTGCGTTCCGTGAGCCAGGGCCGGGGCTCCTATTCACTGGAATTCGACCACTACGACCAAGTCCCAGCGAACCTGGAGCCAAAGGTGATTGAAGACACCAAGCGCGCCAAGGAAGCGGAATCGGTCTAGGTTCCAAAATTCAGTCCAAAGTAAGAGGCCCCGATCTTCTAAGGTCCGGCTCGATTATCTCGCCGCCAGACTCCAAAGCGTAAGCTAGGGCGCCTAACGGGCAATTATCCAGCTTGTCGATGATTTTTTCCAACACTTCGGGGTAGCTGCTGTGGCGCCGCATGCTCCAGATATCTGAAACGGTGTCGCGGCAAAAACCTGAATGCACACAGATCGGATGGTCTTCTTAGATAAATATCTTCGGGGACCTAAAGGTCTTGCTGCGATCGGATATTGGCCCCGAGTCGGCCGATTCCGTGCCGTCGAACCGTGCAATCGTGTGGGAACCATCGCAAAAGGGTTTCGATTCAGACTGACCACACCAACATAGCCGATAGGTGTCTTCGGCGCTGATCGTCCCCTCGTCCTTCCAGGATAGCGGTTCGCCATGCGGTGACATGACTTAAGATTTGCGCACTAGGGGGATACCACCTCGGAGCAGGTAGGGCCCTTTAGAGCGCACGGTTATCTTTTTATCTTCTTCCGGCATCTCTATCCCCCGGTCAGTACCCCCAGGAAGGGTTGTACTCGCCGAAAACGTCCCGGAATACGTCCATCATCTCGCCCAGAGTGGCATAGGCCTTTGAAGCTTCCACCAGATAGGGCATGGTGTTCTCCGAGCCACGGGCTGCCTGCTCCAGAGCTTTCAGGCGCTCTGCAACCTCCCGGTTGTCCCGGGTGCGGCGGATATTGTTCAGATTGTCGATCTGTTTCTTCTCGCCTTCCCGGTCAACCCGCAGCAGAGGTATCTCAGTGCCTTCTTCAGTCCGGTACTCGTTGACGCCCACTGTGATGCGCTCTTTCCGGTCATCTTCAAGCTGATAGACGTATGATGCGTCGGCGATCTCCCGTTGGAGGAACCCGGTTTCCAGGGCCGGTATCACACCACCTATGTCGTCGATGCGCCTGAAATATTCGTAGCTGGCCTCTTCCAAATTATTGGTCATGGTTTCCACGAAATAGCTGCCGCCGAGGGGGTCAACGGTGTCGGTGATGCCGGTCTCGTGGGCGATTATCTGCTGAGTCCGCAGCGCTTGGAGAGCCGCTTCTTCCGAGGGCAGAGCCCAGGCTTCGTCTTTGCCGTTGGTGTGCAGCGATTGACAGCCACCCAACACGGCAGCCATGGCCTGGAATGACACCCGGACAACGTTGTTCTCTGGCTGCTGGGCCGTAAGCGTCTGGCCTGAGGTCTGAGCATGGAACCGCAGTTGATGGGACCTAAAGTCCTTGGCACCAAATGTCTCCTGCATCTCCCTGGCCCAGATTCGCCGGGCGGCCCGGAATTTGCCAACTTCCTCGAAGAAATTGTTGTGGGAGTTGAAGAAAAAGCTGAGCCTAGGCGCGAATTCGTCTATCTTCAGGCCCCTCTCCAGACCATGCCGGACGTATTCAAAGCCGTTAGCTAGGGTAAAAGCCAGCTCTTGGATGGCATTGGAACCGGCCTCTCTGATGTGATATCCGCTGATGCTGATGGGGTTCCAACGGGGGATGTTACGAGTCGCATATTCCACCGTGTCAGTGACCAGCCGCATCGAAGGCTCAGGCGGGAAGATGTACTCGTTCTGTGCGATGAATTCTTTGAGGATGTCGTTCTGGATAGTGCCGCCCAGTTGGTCGAGGGAAGCACCCTGCTTCTCGGCCAGGGCGATGTACATTGCCCAGATGATGGCCGCCGGGCTATTGATGGTCATTGACGTGGTGATCTGGTCAAGCTTGATACCCTCGAATAGAGTCTCCATGTCTGCCAACGACGAGACCGCCACACCGCAGGTGCCGAACTCGCCGGCGCCACGGGGGTCGTCGGTGTCATAGCCGTAGAGGGTGGGCATGTCGAAGGCGACGCTCAGGCCGGTCTGCCCCTGTTCCATGAGAAACTTGAACCGGGCGTTGGTCTCCTCAGGCAGGCCGAACCCGGCAAACATGCGCATGGTCCAGAGCCGCCCTCGATAGCCGGAAGCATGAACGCCCCGCAGATAAGGGTATTCGCCGGGCAGTCCCTGCTTCTCCAGGTAACTGTCTTGGGAGGTGTTCTCCGGGGTGTAGACCTGGTCCACAGTCATTTGGGAGGGTGTTTTGAAAGCGGGTTTCCGTTGGGCTTTGGGGTCCTGTTTATCACGCCAGCGGGCGCTGTTTTCCCGCAATTTGTCTAGGTCTTGAGGGGAGTCCAAGGGTTACCTCCAATCTGCCGCCTGATACCAAAATGCTTGATTTCAAGTCTACGCAGGGGCAGATGGAGTGTCAACGAAGCGGATCTGACGCCTTTAGACAAACTTTTTTCGTATGAACGCCCCCGCCTCCTCGATGGATTGCTGGCCCTCGGGTAGGATCGATGCAAAAGCCTGCCAGACGTGGACCATGTCCTCCCATATCTTGAAGGTGATGTCCACTCCAGCCCGTTCGGCGGACGCAACCAAGCGGGTGGAGTCGTCCAGCAGCGTTTCCGCCGAGCCTACGTGGACCAGCAGCGGTGGCAGTCCGCGCAAGTCTGCGTATAGGGCCGAGGCCCAGGGGTGTTTCGGGTCGGCGCCTCCCAAATAAGACTCCGCCCTGGCCGACAGCCCACGGTATTTGATGAAGTCGTCCAGGTGGTCGTTGGCCGCCATGGAAGCGCCGCTGCACTCCAGGTCCACCCAGGGGGAGAAGCAAATTCCAGCGGCCGGAAGGTCGATTCCGGAGTCTCGGGCTGCCAACAAGACCGATAGCACGAGGCCTCCGCCGGCGGAGTCCCCAGCCAGCACTATGTTCGACGGCTCAAAGCCATGGCCCAACGCCCAATTGTAGGCGGCTATAGAGTCATCTACGGCGGCAGGGAATGGGTGCTCCGGGGCCAGCCGGTAGTCCACACCCAAGGCAGCAGCGCCGGAGGCCCGGGACAAGCGGGCGATCAGGTCTTGGTGAGTCGTGGGGGAGCAGGCCGCGTAGGCGCCGCCGTGAAAGTAGATGATCAGGCGGTCCTGGGGCGCATCCGGGGCCGTGATCCACTGGCAGGGAACACCGCCGGCGTCAATCTCGAAGACGGTTACATCAGACGAGGGCTTGAACTCGCCAAAGGCCTGATCCAGAACTGTGCGGGCTTCGTGGATGTCGGCAGGAGGTTTGGCCCGGATGGCCTTCATTAATCCGATGACGCGGTCTAGTTCTGGTGAAGTTGCCATTTTTATGCCATTCCTAGGAGTCCGTAAGACGGACGTAGCGGCGTTTGCCCACCTTTAGTAGGTCGCCAGGTTGGAGCAGATAGCCGGCTTCGCCGCCGGTTACCGGTTGTGGGTCGCCGTCCTGGGAAATCCGCTCCACCGCCCCCTGCGTCAGCAGCCGCTTGACCTGGGCCTTGCTGGGAGCCAGCCCGGCCGCCAGCATCAAGTCGTCCACCCTGACTTCATTTCCTTCTGTAACACCTTGGCCACGGAGGTCTGCCAAGGACATCTCAGGGATGTCGGTGGGTAAATCTCTGCCTTGGACCACCCGTTCGAAATGGGCCTGGGCCGCATCGGCGGCGGCGCGGTCATGGAATTGGTTCGTCACTTCCCAGGCCAGCCGTTTCTTGGGTTCCATGGGGTTGAGCGCGTTGCTTTCGACATCTGCCGCCATTGCCGCCAACTCTGGCATCGGCACGTCGGTCAGATACTCGAAATAGGACATTATCTGGTCGTCGGAGACCGACATAAGCTTGCCGTACATGTCCACAGGCGCTTCATCAACTGCGACGTAGTTATCGAGACTCTTGCTCATCTTCTGGACGCCGTCGGTTCCCACCAAGATGGGCATCATGAAGCATTGTTGCGGGGTCTGGCCCATCATGCCCTGCAATTCCCGGCCGACCAGCAGGTTAAACATCTGGTCCGTGCCGCCGAACTCAACGTCGGCCTCGATGGCCACAGAGTCGTACGCCTGTAGCAGCGGGTAGAGCAACTCGGTGATGGCGATTGGTTTCTGGTCGGCGAACCGCTGTGCGAAGTCGGCCCGCTGCAGGAACTGGGCCACGGTGAACCTACCTGTCAGTTCAATCACCTTCGACAGGTCAAAATTGCCGAACCACTCACTCTGGTAGATCACCTGGGCTTGGGACTCGTCCACCACCTTGAAGAACTGGCGCAGGTAAGACTTGGCGTTCCCTAGCACCTCCTCGTGGGAGAGCATGGTCCTGGTTGCCGACTGACCGCTGGGGTCGCCGATCTGGGCGGTCCAGTCGCCAACGATCAATATCACCTGGTGCCCAAGCTCTTGCAGTTGCCGCAGTTTTCGCAGGCCGATCACGTGGCCCAGGTGGATGTCGGGTCTACTCGGGTCGAAGCCCATTTTGAGGCGGAGTTTCTTGCCGCTCTGAAGCAGACGGACGAACTCATCCCGTGAGATGATCTCACTGACACCACGGGTGATCACGGATTCCAAGTCCTGTGGGCTGATCTTTCCTACTTCGGCCATACTAGGCGCTCTCTACCAAGACTAGGCGGCAGTCATCAACGTCCTGGTTGATCTGCCTGATCAATGCGTCAAGGCCGTCGAATTTCTCTTGGTCCCGGACCTTCTTGATGAACTCAACACCAATGGTCTTGCCGTAAAGGTCGGCATTGAAGTCCATGACAAAAACCTCGACCAGCCGCTGCGACAATCCGAATGTGGGACGGATTCCGATGCTGGTGGCGGCTTGATGGCGCTCCCCGTCAATTATTGCCCAGGTAGCGTATATACCGTCGCCCGGCAGCAGCACCTGAGGGTCAACATTGATATTTGCCGTCGGAAATCCCAAGGTCCGGCCTCGTTGGTCTCCGACCACCACTACTCCGGAGAGCGTGTGGTTCCGGCCCAATAATCCGGGACAGACCTCTAAGTTTCCGCTGGCTACGGCTTCGCGTATCCGCCTGCTCTTCACCGGTTGCCCTTCAATCTCCAAGGTATCAACGGACCGCGCCCAGAAGCCCAACTGCTCTCCTTGTTGCTGCATGAAGGCTAGGTCGCCCTGTCGGTCTTTGCCAACGGCGGAGTCTGGGCCCAAAATGAGCCCCTTCATCATCAGGGATTCTGACAATCCGTTGGCAAAATCAGCGGCGGTCACCTGGGCCAATTCAAGGGTGAATTCCAGGCTGATCACCGTCTGGATGCCCTGCTTCTTGATGAGGTCTATACGCTGGTCGAGCGTGGTAAGGTAACTGGGTTCGGTGCCCGGCCTAAGGACCGTTATAGGCCGGTTAGAGAAGGTTACTACGGTTGGAACATATTGGTCGCCGGCTAGTTCGACCACTTGGCGCAGAAGGTGCCGGTGACCCTGATGCACGCCGTCGAAGACCCCGATGGTAACAACGGTCTCTTTGCCTGGAGCGGCAGCGGCCAATCTTTGGCGATAGCTCATACCTGGTTAGTTCCCACGTCGCCGTTTCTCCCAGTTCCGGGCGTCCCAGTCAAAGATGGGGTGATTCCTAGGTTCGTCCAACGCCATCTAAGGAAAGCCTGTCGAGTCGTCATGTGGCTGGGGGTATAAAATGGCGGTTTTTGAGCGTAAAACAAGGGTCTCCAGGTGGGCTGGATGTTAGCACAGGCCCATATTAGCGTCAAATTCTTCAGCGCGGCCAGTAAAGGGCGAACATCGGAGCGATCTAGCAGATCGAGGCTTCCTTTCAGGGTTCTCGATACCTAATATATCAGGGTGGTTCCCTGCAATTTTACTAATAATAATCTAAAATTAATATAATATTCGTTAAAATTGAGAAGCGATTTACTAGGAATGGCCATTGACATTATGTATA